>SKXI01000146.1 GCA_007128515.1 Halococcaceae archaeon
CCGCATAGCCCTCTCGCTCTCCCAACACGACGCCGTTCGTGTTCACCTGCACGTGTTCGAACCCCATCTCGGTCGCTTCGGCGACGGGTTCGGGCAGGTCTTCCCGGACGGTGGGTTCGCCGCCGGAGAACTGGATCGGACGGGGGGCCGCCGCCGTCGACGATCGTTTCGAGGAGCGAGTACGTTCGTACGGGAGGTGTTTTCCACCGGGGCCGGAGCTCGCAAAGCAGGACGAACCGTCGATGCCCTCTGGAGGGACCTCTCGGCCGATACGGTGACCGATCGGATGACGAACGCCTGGATGGTCGGGTTCCCCTGTGTCGGAGCAGTTGGCTCCCCGGTTCCCGACGCAGCCCGTACAGAGCCCCGGCTCGAAGATGGGGCTCGAGCGCATCGAGCAGCTGCTCGACCGGCACGTCGACAACGAGGAGACCGCAGAACTCCGTTCCCGGGAGTCCCCCGAACTGGTCGTCGGAACGGTCAACGTCGACGCCAGCGAGTTCGAAACGTTCACTGGGGGACGTGACCGCGGAGGCGAGTGCTCGCGGAGTGGTCCCTTCGTGAGACCGGGAATCTCCTTCCCGGGTTCGGTCGTACCCCGACTCGGTACCGAACGGTATCGAGACGTCCGACGGGCAGTATAGAAGAGCCCGCCTCATTCATCCCCAATCGGTCGGGTATTTCACCGGTATAGGCCCCGGATTTTGGAGGGTCTATTCATTAATATATGGTGTTTTTGGTGTCGGGACGCTAGCTACGGGTATGAGCGACTCGAGTACGACCGCCGATCGAGTCCGCCGACAGGCCTCATCGGTGGACCAACTGATGCCGACGATAACCAGAGCGGTCGCGGATCTCAACGGGCGCGATCCATCAGGAACTGTAGCTCCGAGTGAACGCATCGATCCCGTTGCACTGGAGACCCTCTTCGGGGGTAGTGCCACGGGGAAGTCGATCGACGAGGGATATCTCGTTTTCACGATGGAAGGGTGTCTGGTCGTCGTTCATCGCGACGGACTCGTCGAGGTCGTCCCTAGGGACCACGGTCCGATAACGTTCTCCGGGGCCGAGCTGGTGACCACCGAGGATTTCCGTTCCAGCCTCCGACGTCTCGTCCACGCGGCGTATCAAAACGCCGTCGACGTGGAGGGGAGCTGGCCGCTGCGCGACGACTCCGGTGTCCCCGATTACGAGACGGAAATAACGAGATTGGCGTCGAGTCGGGTCCGATAAAACCGACCGAAGCAGAGATCCAGCCGGATGCGCGCTACGTCGTCGAGGGGCGCGAGGGATACCTCACGGCCGTTCAGCGAACGGATCACCCGACTGCCGGCACGCCAAGCACCGTCATCAACGGGCTGTTGGCCTCGTTCTCGTAATCGTGTCCGGATACTGTACCGTCGTGCCGGGAGTTCGCGGGGTGGATTCCGTGTCGCTGACGTGACTGGAGCACCGATCGACGCCCCATGATTGGACCACTGGCGGTGTCCTCCAGCGAACGACCGAAGGAACTACGAAGACATAGTTGGGATTTTGACAGCTCGGGGAGATATCCTCCTCGCACGAAACGACGACTCCCGGTTCCGGCTATCCGATAGTCAGGAGCTCGTGCGTTCGTGCGAGCTCGGAGATATCGGGACCGTGCTCGCCCTCCTCGCCGACGTACGCTATGCCCCGCGCTTCGATGCCGTCGGTGGCCTCGAAGGTAGTAGCACAGTGAGGGCACGCGCCCGCGATGAGTCCACGCTCCTCGGCCAGCTCGAACGGGCTCCCGACGGGGTGATCCCGATTCGATTCGAGTTCGTCCGCCCATTTCGTCGCCGACCCATCGAGGAACACCTCGACCTCGAATCCTCCGTCGTCGAGATCGAGTCCGTATTCGAGCCCGTTGACCGTCGGGCCCACGTCCTCGGTGCTCGTGTTCACGAGTATGGCGTATCTGTCTGTCATCTCAACGGCTCCACATCGGGTTGGTGTACACGGCTTGTAAATCGATATCTAACCGGGAGGTGACTCGATGAGTTCACGCTCACCCGCCGGATCCGTTCGGAGCTGAAGCCGACTGTCGGTGATAGATCGCCGCTCGAGACGTCCCGGAGACCGCTCTCGACGCTTGCCTCGAGTGCGCCCGAAGACGACCCGGGGACGACTACACACCGCCACTGCACGAGCCATCCGATCGGACGTTCGATCGATCACTGGGCCTCACACGTGTGTAGTAACGGCCCACAATGGTGGGTGACACCCGCGAGTCACTCCGGAGCCGAGCTATCGAGCGGGTGGAAACACCTGATCGCTCACCTGCGGAACCGTTGCAGTTCTGGCCACAGCTTATGAGTGCGTAAGCGGTAGGAGTATCGTGAACGACCTGACAGCGTTTCAACGGGATCTCCTCTACGTGATCGCGGGGTTGGACGAACCGCACGGGCTCGGCATCAAAGCCGAACTCCAGCAGTACTACGACGACGAGATCCATCACGGTCGGCTCTACCCGAACCTCGATACCCTCGTCGAGAAGGGGTTCGTCACGAAGAGTCCCCGGGACAGACGAACGAACGAGTACTCTCTCACCGACCGAAGCGAACGCGAGCTCTCGGCTCGCCGTGAGTGGGAAGAGCAGTACGTCGAAGCGGTACCCGTGTGAAGACCCCGACCGGAGAGCGACTCGTCTTCTACACGGGTCACCCGTGATCCGGATGCGTGGTCGGTTGCGCGCTCGGGCCGGTATGGATTCGACTGGCTGATGTTCGCCCCTCGCGTGATAGGTGACACGGTATTCATCCGCAGGGACGGCTACGTCCGAGGCTCGGTCCTCGGAGGAGCCCGCGACGGAGTGTCCACGGGGACGGGCGGCGTCGGCCCGACGGGGTTCGAGACCGATCGCGAGATCGACCGAACTCGGACGGCGGGATCGATTCAGTGGGGACGGTCGTCCGATCGCTCACCGAGCGGTCGTTTGAGGAGGCCGAGTCGACCCAGGGCCCTCGCCAGGCCCAGGACGACGCGGCGTCGGTAGCGTTCAGGAAGCCGGTGGATCATAGTATCGGTTCTCGATGATTTCTCGTGGTGATACGGCTGCCGGGGTGGGGAAACCGATCGAGTACCGCTCGGAGTTCGTGGACCGGCGTATATATAGCGTGGATGTGATTTAGATCGGTATTCGCTCCATCCCTCCCGAACGCACCCCGTTCGTGGAGAACGGCGTCTCTCCGGTCGGAGGTCCTCGTTCCGCCGGTTCGGTTTCTCTCCCGCCCGCGGTTCGACCCGTCGAATGGAACGAGCGATCGAACGATACGGCGTGGATGGCCGACAGGGGCCCGGGTTTCACCGAGATCGGTGATACAACGGGTCGAGATCCGGTCCCGGGGCTAGTAGGTCGTCGTCGCTCGCTCGGCCGGAGTGGAGCTGTCGTATCGTCGGTCGACGTGATCCGGACAGCTCCCGGGACCCGGTCGACGACACGGGGTGAGCGACGGTCCCCGTCAGATGGTCACTTTCCACGTCGTGCTCGACGAGTACCCCCATTTTTCGACCTCGACGTCGAACTCGCCACGTTCTATCGCGGTCATGTTCACCCCGACCTCTCGGGCGCTCAGTCCGAGGTCCTCGCCGATACCTCTCGATTTGAAGTACGTCTGCTCCGAGGCTCGATCGTGGAGATATCGGAGTATTTTCATCTGTCTCTCCGTCAAGCCCTCCTCTCCTGTTCGATCCATGATCTTCTACCCGGTTCGTCCCGAGGTCTCCGATCGGAGATCTCGGTCTACGCTCCGACCATTCGTTTCGATCCTGAAAAAGACGTGACGAACGACCGAGAAGGACCGGGGAGATCCGGCGTGTTCGTCGTCGTTCGCACGTTTTCGTCGTGGCGTCGGTAGAACCGGGAACTCGGAGAATCGGTCGGTTCCGCTCGCGTCTCGAACCGTGTATCATTGACCTGATAGAGTCGTCTGCCGCCGATAGTATACCGAGGGACAGAGGCTTCGATCGGTCGCGTCGGGACCGGCTCCGTCGGATCTATCGACCGTTCCGTCCGACGGTATAACTCCTCACTCCGCAGTACTGTCCGACTCGAACGTCCCGACGATCCGTTCGACGTACTCCTCCTGACTGATCTCGTCGTTCGAAACGGCCTCGGCCCACTCGGTCTCGATGACGAACGAGTCCAACAGCGTCTCGTCGTCCGGATCCAGGACGAACGCTTCGAGGCGGTCGGTCGTCAGTCCCTCCTCGATGGCTCGTGCGTACACGCCGGCGAAGACGTCGATCTCGCTCGTTACGGCCTCGCTCGTCATCCCGGTCGCGTAGTAGACGACCTCGAGGACGTCAGCGCGACGTTCGACGCTCTGCGTCTCGATTCCCTCCTCCTCGAGCCTCGAACGGACGAGGTCGACGAACTCCCCTCCGGTCTGCTCGGGGTCCGGTCCCTCGGTCTCCTCGTCCGACTCTCGCGTCTCCTCTCCGTCACCCGTGTCCGCCTCTTCGACCTCGTCGACCGTTTCGGCGTCGTCGGAGTCGTCGGGGGTCGCCTCGGTGGCGTCGTCGTCGGATCGATCCTCCTCGTTCCCCTCGTTGATATCGCCCAGACAACCCGCGAGTACCGTGACGGTAGCGACCGTCCCCAGGAACGTTCGTCGGTTCGTACCGTTCGTCATTCGGAGACGGTGGACGAACTGCGATATCAGTCCCCGGTGAAGGATGTGGAACGCTGACGGAGGATGGGGAACGACCGGTCGGGAGCGGACGCGAAAGATGACTCGAGCGACGCCGGACCAGGGGCCTCGACGAGCGGTGAGAGGACGGTCGGTAGCTCGACGCGGTGCCTTCGACGGTGCCTATGGACTGCTGTCGGTCGTTCCCGGGTCCGGACGTTCGGGCGGGTTCCGTGACACGGCTACAGCAGTCCGTACCGTCGTTCGATGCGTCTCGTCCGCTGAATCCGGTAGCGACGTCGAAACACTACCGCCTGCGGAACCGACGCCGTCGGGAGACCACGTCCGACCGGTCACCCCACGCGTCTCCGTCCCACTACGCGCCCCTCTCTTCGAGGAACGCGATAGCGTCGGCGATCACCCGCCGTTCCTCCGAGTCACCGTCGAGGCCGTCGGCGTACTCGCCGGGAGGCTGTCTAACCATCGCGTTCCTGTGCTCCGCTACCTCCCGAAGAAGCACGCCGTGCTCGTCGAAGAGACCGAGCAACGAGGCGGTTTGGACGTGCCCGTCCAACCCTTCGCCCACGCCGAACTCGCCGACGTGATCCGGAGCGACGTCGGCCTCCTCCGCGATCGCCTCGATCAGGGTCCGTTCGATCGCCGCCGACACGAGGATCAGCGCGTGCGGAACCTCGTCGTTGTCGAGGCGTTCACGAACGCTCTCCGCCGAGAACACCGCCGTCCCTTGTGGGCTCTCACGTTCCTCTCCGAGTTCAGCGGCCCGTGATTCGTCGTGAGCCCCGACGTCCGATCGATCAACCGAGACCTCCCGGTGTGGCCGGTCGTGACTGAGCAAGAGGGGATACAACGTCCCGAGGAACACACCGTAGATGAGATGTCCGACGAAGCTCATCCAGTCGACGTTCGGGACGGACGGCGTGGCCGGGGTGACGAAGCCCAACCACAACGGCATGACGAACGCGACACCGACGATCCAGAGGACGATCCCGTAACCGAGGCCCAGCCCGACCCCCGTCGAGGGCCGCGTAGCGTACTGGACGAGCCGGTCGATCGAGACGACCTTCACGTACACCAGTGCGACGAGAATACTGACGGCGAAGTGAACGACCCATCCCACGGCGACGCTCTCCATCCCGACCATCGCGGCGACGTTCTCCATCATCGTCGTCGTCGACATCATCGCACCGAACATCGCACCCGCGAAGAACCCGGCGATGGCACCGGCTACCTCCGACTCGTCGCCGCTCCGTGATACCGTATCGATCGGCTCGGTGATCGTGGCCATCGCGAACGGTACCACTGGGTCGATGTTAATCGTGCTGTGAAGAACGGAGAAGGATGGTGCAGATCGGTGGAACATCGAGAGGGTACCGATCCATTCCTCTGGCTCGAACCGTTTCGGCGACCGAAGTATCGAACCGGTTCGGACCGGTCTCTTCGGCGCTCGGTTCGGTCCTCGGCTCCGGGGTTTCGGTGGTCGAGAGGCGTCGACTGGGACCCCCCGCGCTCCGTGCGTATCGGAAATACACGTGAGCTCTCCGGGAGTTTTTATATTTATTACTCATAGATTGTGCCGTCAAGGGACGGTCGGTGGAGACGACTGGATCGGTCGGAACCCGGGAAGGCAGGCGCTTCTCACCGAGGGGATGCCGCACGAAAGAGTGTCTCGGCGTTCAAATCTATCGAAACGATCATCCGTGGTTCGGCGACCGATTGCGACGGAGTATCGAAACTCTCAGTAACTCACTTTTTCTTTGGACGAACGTGGAACACGGAGATCGCACGAACCACAGTGCACCATCGGTCGATCGGGACGATACACTCTGCGGACACAGGTATCGAAGCCTCCGAGA
>SKXI01000318.1 GCA_007128515.1 Halococcaceae archaeon
GACCTCGATCGCGAGTTCGACCACCGTATCCGACAGGAGGAGGGTTCGGTGGCGGGCGGCCGTCACGGCGAACCCCGCCATCTCCCCGACGGTGGTGAAACTCGCCCGCTCGCGATCGGAGAAGGCGTCCCGATCGGCCGCGTAGACCCCGATGACGCCGTGGACGTTCGGTCCGTACGTCAGCGGGATCGCCAGCGACGACTGGAGGCCGTCGGCGAACGCCGCGCGCCGGACGGTTTCGGGCACCGACGGGTCCTCCCCGATCGAGTGGACGACCTGCGGGGTAGCGGTCTCGATCGCCCGTTGCTCGGGGATCGTCGCGGATCCGTCGAGGAGCTCGGTGATCCGCTCGAGCGTGCGTCCACCCTCCCCCGCCGCCCCCCGGACGACGAGGCCATCGCCGCCGAGTTCCCGCTCCCCGAACCAGGCGAACTCGTAGAGATCGGTCGCACCGAGTCGCTCGCAGATCGTCTCGGCGATCTCCTCGCGCGTGGAGGCCTCGACCAGCTCGCCCAGCACGTCCGAGATGAGCTCGTTGGTGACCACGAGGCGGTCGACGTCGTTTCGAAGCCGCTCGATCGTGCGCTCGGTCCGGCGACGCTCGGTCCGGTCGCGGAGGTAGAGCGTCACCGCCCCGTCCGTGGGGACGATCGTGACCGCGAGCCAGCGGTCCAGCTCCGGGTAGTACTCCTCGACGGAGCGTTCCTCCGAGACGCCCTCCTCGAACGCACGGGGGACGGTGTCGTCGACCGACCGGGGGAAGACCTCGCCGATCCGGTGGCCGACGACCGACCCGGGGTCGACCTCGAGGACGGTTCCGGCCGCCCGGTTGAGCGCGTCCACGATACCGTCCGGGCTCGCCTCGAGGATCCCGACCGGAGCGTTCGCCATTCGTTCGTTCATCCCGCTCCACCCACCGTTAGCCGCCTCCGAGACCGGTGATCTCGAAGCGGGCTCCGCCACCCACCTCGGTCGTGACGTCGACGGACCAGCCGTGGGCCTCCGCGATCCGCTCGACGATCGCCAGTCCGAGCCCCGTCCCGCCGTTCTCGGAGCTGTACCCCGGTTCGAAGACGAGTTCCTGCTCCGCTTCGGGGATCCCGAGTCCGTCGTCGGCGACGTAGAAGCCGTCCCCATCGAGGCGGCCGACGGTGAGCTCCAGCCGGCCGTTCTCGCCGGCGTTCGGCCGGGGCTTCCCGACGTCCACTTCCACCGTCTCCTCGTCGGGGTCGCCGTCCGCATCCCGACGGGTGCCGTGTTCGACAGCGTTCCGGAAGAGGTTCTCGAACAGCCGACCGACCCTGTCGGGATCGGCGACGACGGTCGGCAACGAGTCGTCGACGACGAGGGTCGCATCGTCGGTTTCGACCGTCTCCCACGCCGACTCGGCGATCGCCCGGAGGTCGACCGACCCGCTCGGATCGATCACCTCCTCGCCCCGGGCCAGCGTCAGCACGTCGTCGATGATCCGCTCCATCCGGTCGTGTGCCCGTTCGACGTGATCGAAGTGGTCGTCCTCGTCGAGTTCGCGGCCGGCCCGGAGACGGGCTTTCGCGACGTCCAGCGGGTTCCGGAGGTCGTGACTGACGACGCTGGCGACGTGATCGATCCCGAGGGAGCCGTTCCCGCCGACCGTCTCGAACGGCGTGGCTTCGACGAAGAGCACGTGTCCGGTCGCGTCGGCCGCCGGTGGGACCACCCGGGCCAGATACCGGGTGTACGGACCGTCGCCCACCCCGTCGACACGGACGGTACAGCCCTCCTCCGAACGGAGACAGGAGTCGACGCCCCGCGCCTCGTCGGGAAGGGTGAGCTCACAGCCGTCGAGGAGCGTCGAAACCGGCGTTCCGGCCGGGAAGGAGCCGAAGGACTCCTCGAACGGAGCGTTCGCGTCGAGGAGTACCGGGCCGTCGTCGGTCGCCTCGAAACTCAACGCGGGCTCGTCGTACCGGTCGAGGGAGAGCCAGCCGGCCCCGTCGGTCGGTCCCGTGTCGCTCATGCGTCGGTAGTCAGTAGTAACGACGACGGATCCCAATAGCTATCGGCCGTCGTGGTCGTCGCTGGGTGGGGGTGGACCGGGAGCAGTCGACGACCGGATCTCATCCTACACACCGGTAGCGGCCACACTCCCATAGTGGTGTGATCTAGCTATACAGACGGGAGTCGTCTAGCCCCGTCGGATCGGTCGGCGTGAGCCGGAAGTGCGCTCGCGGGACGCCGTCCCCCTCGCTCCGATACCGGTATCTCGCGTGCCGGACGGCGTCTCACAGCTCCCCGGAACCGGGTTCGAGCGGTCCGTCGAGTCGACGTCCGACCGCCGCTTCGAGGCGGTGGCGCTGGACCTTCTGTGTCGCGCTTCGCGGGAGCTCCTCGACCACGAAGACGCGTCGGGGATGGGCGTACGCCGCGAGGCGCTCGAGCGCGAACGATCGGATCCCCTCCTCGTCGGGGTCGGCCCCACTCTCGGGAACGACGACCGCGACGGGGGCCTCGCCTTTCACCTCGTGGGGTGCGGCGACGACCGCCGCGTGCGCGACGTCCGGGTGTTCGGTGAGGACCGCCTCGACCTCGGCCGGGTAGACGTTGTTGCCCCCCGTGACGATCATGTCGTCGGCCCGGTCGACCAGCCAGACGTAGCCGTCCCCGTCGATTCGCCCGACGTCGCCGGTGTAGAACCAGCCGTCGTCGTCGAAGGTCTCCTCCGACGGGGCGGGCCCACCGTGGTATCCGTCGAAGACGCTCGGCCCCTTGATCGCGAGTTCGCCAGTGCTCGCGTCGTCCTCGGCGTCGGACTCCGGGCCCGAGGTCACCTCCAGCTCCTCGCGGGGCACGATCGGCTCGTGGGTCACGGGATCGACGAGTTCGAGTTCGACGCCCGGCAGCGGTGGCCCGACGCAGCCGGCTTCCTTTCGGACGCCGTGGGCGGGTTCGAGCGTCGCGGCCGGCGCCTCGGTCATGCCCCACGTCTCGACCAGTCTGACGTCCCAGGCGCGTTCGACCGACCGGCGGACGTCCTCGGAGAGCGGTGCGCCGGCGGAGACGAGAACCCGCAGCGACGAGAGGTCGTACTCCCCGGGTGCCTCGCGGTACTCCCGGTACATGGTGGCGACTATCGCCGGCACCGCCGGCACGACCGTGACCCCGTGGTCGTCGATCGCGGCGAGCGACTCGGCCGGGGACGGATCGGGTCCTATCACCGTCGAACCGCCGGTATAGGTGAACAGTCCGAGCATCCCGCTCCCGTAGACGTGGAACATCGGCGTCGCGAGCAGCGCGGTGTCCTCGGCGTCGATCGGCAGGCATCGGCCGAAGCTCTCGATCCCCGAGAGGAGGACGGTATGGCCGAGGGGGACGCCCTTCGGTCGGCCCGTCGTCCCGCTCGTGTAGACCTGGACACAGGCGTCGTCCGGATCCCGCTCGACCTGCTCGAACCCGGCGTCGGCCTCGGCCGTCGCGCGGTCGTAATCGACGGCCCTCCCGCCTTCCTCGTCGATCCCGGGGACGAACAGGGTCTCGACCGTCGTCGCCTCGGCGAGTTCCCGTGCGTCGTCACCCAGTGCCGAAGAGGCGATCAGCGTCTCGACTCCCGCGTCCCGTACCACGTACTCGAGCGTGTCGGGATCGAGCTCGAGGTTGAGCGGCGTCGAGACGGCGCCTGCCCTGACGACCCCGAAGAACGCGGCCGGAAAGCGGATCGTGTTCGGAAACAGCAGGCCGACTCGCTCGCCCGGTTGGACGCCCCAATTGACGAGTGCGGTCGCGACGCGGTCGACCTCGGCATCGAATTCGGCGTACGTTCGATCGGCATCCCCCACCGAGAACGCCGTCTTCTCGCCGTACCGATCGGCGGCCATCGCCGGGAGCGTGCCCAGGTGCCTCACGCGCTCGCCGTGATGGTACTCCATGGCACCGCCCCAGTAGCGGCCCTGTGCTAATATACCGTCGGACAGAACGGTCGATAGGTCGCGTCGGAACCGGCTCCGTCGGATCTATCGAAGCCTCTGGCCGACGGTATACCTCACCCATCCGGACGTCGACGCACCGGGTCGTCGTCGCGCTCCCACGTCGGTAGCGGCGTCCCCGGGAGCCGTCGAGACGGGTCACGGCCCGTGGAGTGTCACCGTGTAGTATCGCCACCCTCCCTCGGGACTCGTCCGAACGGGGGCGATCAGCCGCCCAAATCGGGGACGATGACGTGGACGGTCGTACCGTCGCGGTGATCGAACGACAGCTCCCCGGTGAGCTTCTCGACGCCCCACTTGAGCTGCCACAGCCCGAGCCCCCGTCCGTGCCGGAGGTCGGTTTCGGAGCCCGCGTCGAGCGAGCCGACCTCCTCGGGCGGGATCCCGGGACCGTCGTCGGCGACGGTCACGGTCCACCCCCGCGGGGACCCCTCGACGGCCACGGTGACCGAGGAGTCGGCGTAGGTCACCGCGTTCTCGAGTGCGCTCTCGAGGACGGTCTCCAGGATCGCCCCGTCGGTCACGAGCGTGGCGGTGTCGGGGGCGTCCACGGTCACGTCCACGCCCTCGGCCGGGTGCTCGGTCGTCGAGACGGTCTCCCGGAGGACCGCGGCGAGGTCGACGGTCTCCTCCCGGGTCTCCCGCGACATGAGGCGGTCGATCTCCCGGGCGCGGTTGCCCGTCCTCGCCAGCGAGTCCGTCGTCGCGAGTATCGTGTCGGCGTGATCGTCGTCGGTCCGATCCGCGAGGGCCTCGGCGTGGCTTCGGATGACGTCGAGCTGGTTGCGGAGGTTGTGCCGCAGCACGCGGTTGAACACCTCGAGGCGCTGTTCGTGGCGCTTTCGTTCCGTGATGTCCGTCGCGCTCGCCACGAAGCCGACCTCGCCGTCGGGCAGCTCGACCGCCGTCCCCGTCGAGTAGATCCAGCGGACCTCGCCGTTCGGTCTGCGGACGCGGAACTCTATCCAGTACTCCCGTCCGAACTCCCCGCGTTCGAAGTCCTCCAGTATCCGTTCGTTCCCCGCACGTACCTTCTCGCGGTCCCGCGGATCGATCCCGTCGACGTAGCTCGTCGGGTCCTCGTAGAGCTCCTCGACCGGCCTGCCCCAGATCTCCTCGTAGGCGGGACTGGCGTAGAGGACCTCCGAGTAGTCGGGCGTCATGAGCGAGATCGCCTCGTCGATGTGCTCGGCGATCACCCGGAGGTACTGCTCGCGTTCGCGGCGCTCCCGGGTCCGCTCGACCCGTGACAACGCGCGCTCGACGTGGTCCGCGAGCACTCTCGCCGGCTTCGAGAGCTCCTCGACCGGGCCGGCCGGCTCCCGCCGACCCGCGGCGAGCAGGCCGCGATCGCCGAGCGGGACCAGTAGCCCCTCCTCCCCGGGCGCGGCCGTTACCTCCTCGCCGGTATACGTCGTCACCTCTGCCGTTCTGAACGCCTCGTACTCGTTCTCCTCGGACGAGAGATCCGAGACGACACCTGCCTCCCGGGCCGCGTGGCTGGCGCTGGCCGGTTCGAGACGCTCGCTCCCCGGATCGTGGAACCAGCAGATCGCCAGGGGCAGGTCGAACCCGTCGCTCACGCACGCGATCGCTCGCTCGGCGACCGCCTCGCGCGTGTCGGCGCCCTGGAGCGCCGCCGTGGCCTCGAGTACCGGTTCGAACCGGTCTTCCCCCGTCCCGTCCGCGATCGCTTCCGAGACGACCGCCGTCAGTCGATCGTACGCCTCCCCGTCGGGCACCGGGAGGTAGTCGGTAGCTCCGGTGGAGATCGCTCGGCTGGCGACCGCCTCGCTGCCGTCGGTCGCGAACACGACGAACGGGAGCTCCGGGTGCTCGTCCCGGACCCGTTCGAGCAGCTCCAGCCCGTCAATCGCCGGCAGCTCGTACCCGCTGACGACGCAGTCGACACCGTCGGCTCGCGCGAGCGCGCTCCGGGGATCGGGTTCGGTCACGACCTCGATCGTCTCCCGTTCGAGGGCCCGTTCCACGCCCTCGATCACCCCCGGATCGTCCTCCACGTGCAGGACCGTCCCCCCGGACCCGTTCGCCATACGCGACGAACGGGGTCGGGCGTATTTGTATCCACGGTGGAACGTCCGGATCGGCACGGACCCCGGTCGCCCCGACCGCGAGGGGTCGTGAACGGGATCGTCCGTCGTCCGTTCCGATCGGTTCCGGGGCTTCGGTCGACGGCCTCCCCGTCGGTCGTCCCGGTCCACCGGTTCGGTGTGACACGAACCCGGCGGTGGTCGGCGACCGATCGGTCAGACGTCCGGCGAGCGACTTCCCACGGGGTCGGTAGTGTCCATCTTCCCGCCCGAATCGGGGGTGGTGACCCGGTCGACGATCGTGACCTCGCCCTCGAGGAGGGACGCCCAGGCCAGGACCAGGAGGCAGGTCCCACCCAGTTGCACCACCGAGGTCTCGAGCAAGCCGGCAATCGACCCGGTCGTCTCGGCGACGGCGGGAACCGCCACCGGGCCGAACTCGAAGCCCAACAGCAGTTCGACGGGGAACCGGCCGAAGTGGATCCCGATCGGAAGGGCCAGTCGCCCGGTGA
>SKXI01000114.1 GCA_007128515.1 Halococcaceae archaeon
CGGTCGGGTTCGCGCGAGGCCAGCGGGTCGATGTCCTTGTACCAGGGGACGTTCATCAGCTGTTCTTTGTTGTAGACCAGGTCGTCTTTCGTGTCGCCGGTGAACTCGAAGTTCTGGGTGAGCAAGATCGCGTCGACCGGACAGACCTCCTCGCAGAGTCGGCAGTAGATACACTGGCCGATGTGGAGGTTGTACTGCTCGCCCTCGCGCTTCTCGTTCGTGACGATCTGGATGGTGTCGTTCGGGCAGACGTTCTCGCACTGGCGACACCAGATACAGCGCTCCTGGCTGAACTTGTGGACGCCGCGGAACCGGGGGCTGACCTCCGGCGGGACGTCCGGGTACTCGACGGTGAACGTGTTGCCGTCGAGCGCGTGTTTCATCGTCGTTGCCATCGATTTGAGTAGTCCTATCATGCGACGAACACCCCCACGATCACGGCCGTGAGGATCAGGTTGGCGAACGAAAGGACGAGCATGCCCTTCCAGCCGATCTCGATCATCTGGTCGATGCGAACCCTGGGCAGCGCCGAGCGCAGCCACTGGGTGAACAGGAAGAACGCCCAGATCTTGATGATGAACCAGACGATCCCTGGAAGAACTGGCCCAGAGGGCCCGCCGAGGAAGATCGTCGTGATGATCGCGGCCCCGAGGAAGATGTGGAGGAACTCCCCGAGGTAGATCAGCACGAAGTAGACCGAGGAGTACTCGGTCTGGTAGCCGGCGACGATCTCCGTCGGCGCCTCCGGTGTGTCGAACGGGTTACGCCCGATTTCGGCCATGTTCGCGGCGACGAACAGCACGAACGCGAACGGGTTGACGATCGCGAACCAGGCGGGGATACCGATCCCGGCGACCGTAAAGAGCGCCTGCTGCTGGGCCTCGACGATGCCGGACATCTGGAGCGTCCCGGCGAAGATCACGACCGAGGCCCCGGTGACGATCAGCGGGATCTCGTAGGCGATGTTCTGTGCGACCGCGCGCAGCCCGCCGAGCATCGAGAACTTGTTGTTCGAGGCGTAGCCGGCCATCACGAGACCGACGGAGGCGATCGACGCGATCGCGAAGACGAAGACCAGGCCGACTTCGGGATCGGCGAGGTGGATCCCCGATCCCATCGGGATGACGGCGAAGCCGAGCATCGCCGAGGAGGCGATGACGATCGGCGCGAGGTCGTAGGCCGGTCGGTCGACGTGTTCGGGGATGATCAGCTCCTTCGCCAGCAGCTGCACCGAGGAGGCGACGATGATCAGGAGCCCGAACGGGCCGACGCGGTCGACCGCGATCCGGTCGGTGAAGGCGGCGGTGATCTTCCGTTTCGCCCACGGGCCGGCGACGCCGGTCATCGCGAGCATCAGGTTGCCGACGAAGAACGCGGCGACGAACGCCGCGATCAGGTCGCCGAGGATCCCGAACTGGCCGAGACCGGTCAGATCGGCTATCGTCTCGGGCAGCAACACCGCGTCCAACGGAGCCGGGTTCATCGATCGACCTCGCCGAGGATGATGTCGAGACTACCCAGCGAGGCGATCAGGTCCGCGACGTACTCGCCTTCCGCCATCTCGCCGAGCGTCGAGAGGTTCGAGAAACAGGGGCTCCGGATCTTGAACCGCGCGGGCTTGGCGGTGCCGTCCGAGCGCATGTAGATGCCGAGTTCGCCCTTCGCCGCCTCGACGGCGCGATAGACCTCGGTGTCGGGGTCCGGTTTCAGGGTTCTCGGGACGTTCGACTGGATCTCGCGCTCGTCCTCGGGCCACTCCTCGAGCAGGTCGATACACTGCTCGACGATCTTCGCCGACTGCTCGACCTCGCGCATCCGGACGAGCAGCCGCGAGTAGTTGTCACAGCCGTGTTCGACGGCGACCTCCCAGTCGAGTTCGTCGTAGTAGCCGTAGGGGTCGTCCCGGCGGACGTCGTAGTCGACGCCGGAGGCGCGGACGACGGGGCCCGTCGCGCCGTACTGTTTGGCGGCTTCCGGTGGGAGCACGCCCGTTCCGACGGTTCGGATCTGGAAGATCTCGTTCGAGGTGATCAGGTCGTGGTACTCCTGGGTCGCCACCGGGAGGTCCTCCAGGAAGTCACGGGTCTTCTCGAAGAACTCCTCGCGCGGCTCGGGGAGGTCCCAGGCGACCCCGCCGAGACGGAGGTAGTTGAACATCATCCGCTGGCCGGTGAGGTCCTCGAGGATCGACTGGATCTTCTCGCGGTCGCGCATCGCGTACATGAAGATGGCGGTGAAGTCGCCGTAGATGTCGAGACAGAACGTCCCGAGCGCGAGCATGTGCGAGCACATCCGACAGAGTTCCGCGCCCATCGTCCGGATCACCTGCGCGTACTCTGGCACCTCGATGTCCGCGAGGTCCTCGACCGCGCGGGCGTAGGCCCACTCGTTCATCAGCCCGCCGGGGGCGTAGTCCCAGCGGTCGGGGTACGGCATGATCTGGTGTCGATACGTACTGGACTGGCACATCTGCTCCTCACACCGGTGGAGGTAGCCGATGTCAGGGTCGACGTCGACGACCTGCTCGCCGTCGAGCACCGTCTTCAGGTGCAACACGCCGTGGGTCGCCGGGTGGTGGGGACCGATGTTGAGGAACATCGTATCGGAATCGGCGTCCCGGTAGTCCCCCTCGATCGGGTTGACGTGTTCGCGGTAGGGGACGATCTGTGGCTTGTCCTGGTCGTAATCGAGCCCGAGCGGGTGGCCCTGCCAGGTCTCGGGCAGGAGGATCCGCCGGAGGTCGGGGTGGCCCTCGTACTCGATCCCCACGAGGTCGTACGCCTCGCGTTCGTGCCAGCCGGCGGTCTTGTAGACCGGCGTCGCTGTCTCGCTGACCGGGTCGTCACGGGGGACGGGGACGACGACGCCGACCTCCTGGGTGGGGTCGGC
Source organism: Halococcaceae archaeon (assembly GCA_007128515.1). GTDB lineage: Archaea > Halobacteriota > Halobacteria > Halobacteriales > Halalkalicoccaceae > Natronorarus. The sequence continues at coordinate 2,890 of SKXI01000114.1, forward strand.
GTACTTCTTCAGGTGGTAGATCGATTCGTAGCGGTCTTCGTACTCCTGTGCGGTGACACACGAGAGGTAGTCGAAGCCCGCCTCGTCCCGGAGGAGGGTCAGCACGTCCTGGACCTCGTCCGGACGGATGACGAACGCCTCGGCGTTGAGGTGCGTTTCGCGACCGAGGACGTGCGCGCCGAGCAGCGACTCGAGCGCGTCGTAGTCCACTCGCTCGTCGGTGACGTACGTCGACTCCGGCTGTGGTTCTTCGAGGCTCATGGTGAATCCGCCCAGTTGTACCGCATGACGAGGTCGTCCTCGTCGAGCTGGTTCGCGAGCTTCTCGACGACCTCGTCCTGTTCGAGGTCGCCGAACGGCTCGAGCTCGTACGGCTTGACGACGACGGGCGAGCTCTCGCCGTTGGCGATGCGCTCCTGGAGCTTGACGACACCGTAGACGAGCGCCTCGGGCCGTGGCGGACAGCCCGGAACGTGGATGTCGACCGGGATGACCTCCTCGGCGCCCTTCACGACGTTGTAGCCCTCCTGGAACGGCCCGCCGGAGATGGCACACGAGCCCATGTTGACGACGAACTTCGGCTCGGCCATCTGGTCGTAGACGCGCTTCATCCGCGGGGCGAACTTCGAGACGATCGTTCCCGGGATGATGATCGTGTCGGCCTGTCGCGGCGAGGCCCTCGGGACCCCCGAGCCGAACCGATCCAGGTCGTGTTTCACCGCGTAGGTGTGCATCATCTCGAGGCTGCAGCAGGCGATGCCGAACTGCAGCATGAACATCGAGGAGCCGCGACACCAGTTCAGGAACTGATCGAACTTGGTGAGGATGAACGGGGAGGTGCCGAACGCCTCTCTCAGCGGTGAGTTGAACCGGTTGTCAACCCCCTCGCCCATCCGGGCGTCGCGCGTCTTCGTCTGCGCCGGTTTCCCCTCGATGATCGACTGTCGTGGTGATTTCTCGCTACTCATGGCTGAATCCTGGTCCGCTTGTCGGGGTGTTCGCTCCTGATCCACTCGACGGCGCCGGTGCGCCACGCCCAGACGAGCGCGGCGACCAGCACGCCGATGAACACCAGCATCGGCCCGAGCGCGTGCAACAGACCGACCTCCGCGATGGCGTCGGTGTAGATGACCACCCACGGGAAGATGAACGCGGTCTCGATGTCGAAGACGACGAAGAGCAACGCGACCATGTAGTACTGGATGTTGAACCGGATCCGGGTCGTCCCCGTCGGCACCTCGCCGCTCTCGTAGGTGCTCCGTTTGCCCTGTTCGGGGACCGACGGCCGGAGCAGCGCCGATACCACCATCATCCCGACGGGTATCAGCACCGCGACGAACGCCAACGCCCCGACTGCGATCCACTCGCTCATACAATCATCCGAGGGTTGGGAAGCCACCTACATAAGGGTTGATTCTCGCCCCGTCGCCGGGTTAAGCACGTTCGGTTCAGACCGTGCGAGAACCTCACTCGCGGGCGGCTCTGAACCGTTCGGTCCCCCCCTCGTGGAGCTCGCGCGAGACCGTCCCGACACCCTCACGAAGGTCGGCGTGATAGGTCTCGAGACGCTCTCGGAGTTCGTCGTGCTCGCGGGCGAGGATCTGTACCGCCGAGAGCGCCGCGTTGTGCGATTTCCCCGCGTCGACCGCGACGATCGGCGCGCCCGTCGGCATCCCGATCACCGAGTCGACCGACTTCTCCTGGACCGGCACCCCGATCACCGGCAGGGGAAAGGCGATCGAGGCGGTCATGTTCGGCAGGTCGGCGGACTTCCCCCCCGCGCCCGCGACGATCACGTCCAGTCCCCGGCCGGCCGCCGTCTCCGCGTACGCGTACAGCAGATCCGGGGTCCGGTGTGCGGAGACGACGTACGTCTCGAACGTGAACCGTTCGTCGGGCGGCTCCTCGAAGCTCGTCTGTTCGGCGAAGCCGAGTCCGGTGAGCGCCTCGTACGCCCCGACCATCACGTCGAGGTCCGAGTCGCTGCCCATCACGATCCCGATCTCGGGCGTCTCCTCGCTCGGCAGCTCTCGCTCCGCTTCCGCCCGCAACTCCTCGGCCAGTCCCTCCACGGCGTCGCTCATGGCTCGAACTCCAGACGCTCTCGGCAAGAGCGTGCCGTTTCGAGCAGCGTGCCCCGATCGTCCTCACCCTCTTCCCCGGTCACCGTCACGTGTCCCATCTTCCGCAGGTCGCGAACCTCCCGCTTGCCGTACCAGTGGAGGTGGGCGTTCGGCTCGGCGAGGACGTCCGCCACTCCCGAGAGCCGTGCCTCGCGCGACGGTGCGTCCCCGAGCAGGTTCGCCGAGACGGTCGTCTTCTGTACCTCCGTCGGCCCGAGCGGGAGCCCCAGTACCGCGCGAACGTGGTTCTCGAACTGCGAGGTGCGAGCGCCTTCGATCGTCCAATGTCCGGAGTTGTGCGGTCGCGGCGCGATCTCGTTGACGAGGATCTCGCCCGCCTCGGTCTCGAACAGTTCGATCCCGTAGGTCCCGCGACCGTCCATCAGCGAGAGCACCTCGCGGGCGACCCCCTGTGCCCGCTCTCGCACCTCGTCGCTCGTCCGGGCGGGGACGACCGTCTCCCGGAGTATCTCCTCCTCGTGGACGTTCTCGCCCGCGACGTACGTCCGCAGCTCGTCCCTCCCTTTCACCCCGATCACCGAGAGCTCCCTGACGAACGGCACGAACGCCTCGACCATCGCGTCGGTGCCGAGGTCGGCGAGCACGCCCCCGGCGTCGTCGGGCCCCTCTATCGGGAGGTTCCCCCGCCCGTCGTAGCCCCCGCGTCGGGCTTTCACCATCGCTGGCGTTCCGAGCTCGGAGAGCGCATCGCGGAGCTCCTCGGGACTCCCGACGGCACGGAACTCCGGGACCGCGATCCCGGCGTCGGCGAGCGCGCGCTTCTGTACGAGTTTGTCCTGGATCAACCGCAGGGTGTCCGGGGAGGGCTGAACCGGAACCCCAGCGTCCTCGGCGATCCGTTCCATCACGTCCGGGTCGGCGAGTTCGATCTCGAAGGTGAGTGCGTCCGAGCGCTCGCCGAGCGCTCGAATGCCCTCCTCGTCGTCGAAGCTCCCGACGATCTGCTCGCGGGCGACCGGATACGCCGGGCACTCGGGTGTGGGATCGAGGACGACGAGCGAGACGCCGAGCGGCGAGGCGGCCTCGGCCAGCATTCGGCCGAGCTGGCCGCCGCCGACGACGCCGAGCGTCGGACCCGTGGCGGTGAGCTGCATGTCCTGGCGTTCTCCGGAGATCGAATAAGCGTTCGCAACCCGCTTTGCCGGGGTCGCCCTTATGCATCCGCTCGCCCTTCTCGTCTCAATGAGCGAACCAGAAGCACGACTCCCGTGGATGGAGGAGCCGTTACCGATCGACGAGGCCGTCGAGGCGCTCGCGCAGACGAGCGAGGAGGACGCGGAGGAGGTCGAACACCTCGAAGAGCGGATCGCCGACCTCGAAGCACGCCTCGCGGCGCTCGAGGACGGCACCGGCGTCGAGTGTCCGTCCTGCGAGGACGGCGAGGTGCTGAAGTCCGGCGTCGGGGCCGCGAAGCTCGTCCGGGAGGGCTCGCTCTCGGAGTCGAACGTCGAGGCGCTCAACCAGGAGTC
>SKXI01000321.1 GCA_007128515.1 Halococcaceae archaeon
AGCGACGAGAGGACGTCCTGTGTCCAGTCCATGCCCCGTGAGCGCGGGGAGCCTACTTCAGCCTGCGTCTTTCTCCCTCGTCGCCGGGGGCCGAAGCTTTAGGCCGGACAGCTTCGAGTGGACGGACGATGGCAGACAGCCTGTCGGTCGAACGGGACGACGCGGTCGCGACGATCACGGTCGACAACCCGGAGCGTCTGAACGCCCTGGACCTGGAGACGCTCCACGCGCTCGAAGACGCCCTCGCTGAGACGCGGGACGCCCGCGCGGTCGTGCTCACCGGCGCGGGCGAGACGGCGTTCGTCGCCGGGGCGGACATCGCCTACATGACCGACCTCTCGGTCGCGGAGGCCCACGAGTACGCCGAACTCGGCCACCGGGTCTGTGACGCGATCGAGAATCACCCCGCGCCGGTGATCGCCGCGGTCAACGGCTACGCGTTCGGCGGTGGCGCCGAACTCGCGCTCGCCTGCGACATGCGGGTCGCGAGCGAGAACGCCGTCATCGGCCAGACCGAGATCGAACTCGGGATCGTCCCGGGCTGGGGCGGCACCCAGCGCCTGTCGCGGATCGTCGGCGACCCGGTAGCGAGGAGAATGGTCCTCCTCGGCGAACGTCTCGACGCCGAATCCGCGGCGGAGATCGGTCTGGTGGGGGAGGTCGTCTCGCAGGAGGAGCTCGATTCGGTCGTCTCGGAGCTGGCGAAGCGACTCGCCGCGAAGCCCCGGTTCGCGCTCAGCGCCGCGAAGGAGGCGCTCAATCAGGTCCACGAGATGCCGCAGTCGGCGGGACTGGCCTACGAACGCCGGCTCTGGAGCGGGCTCTTCGGAACCGCCGACCAGCGCGAGGGGATGACCGCGTTCGTCGAGGAGCGCGACCCCGAGTTCGAGTGATACTGTCGGCTGTAACTATGTGGAGGTTCTCTCCACCCCGTACTGGCGAGAATCTTCAACGACGTACAGCCGACAGTATGAGAAGCTTACAACCGTGTACGCCACCGAGCCAGGGCTACCGAGCTAGCGAACGGGGGATCGATCGTCGCGGGTCGGCTACCGCACGACGTCGGCGATCGGCGAGATAGCGTCCTCCTTGCACTCGTAACAGAACTCGGGTTCCGACCGGAACGGCGTCCCACAGCGCCGGCAGGCGAACTCGTAGCGGCTCTCGTCCGGATCGGTCGTTTCGTGTGCCATCGTTTCTTCCCCGGTTTATATTGGTCTATCGTGTATTAGCGTGTTTCGCCTGCACCCATCGCCGCTGGCACAGGCAAGGAACGCGTGGATCACGACGGACGACGTGTGATCTGTACAGTCGACGGCGGCTCTCGGGAGTCGATCCCGTCGCGGCGAACCGACGCGTAACCGTTCGACGTGCGATACGCTACCATCACAATGCAACTCAGCCTCGAACTGGAATACTGGACGGTCGACGAGACGGGCGCGCTCGCACCCGCAGCGCCGGTGCTCGACCGCATCGACGACCTCGACGCCGAGAGCGCGGACCCGATGCTCGAGGTCGTCACCGACCCCTGCGAGAACGTGATCGACCTCCGCGAGGAGGTCCACGAGCGGCTTCGTGAGGCGATCGACGTCGCCCGGGAGGAGGGGCTTCGCCTCGTTCCGCTCGCGACGCCGCTCGATGGGGGCGAGATAGAAACGAGCGACGGCCCGAGGACGCGGATCCAGCGGGCGGTCCTCGGCGAGTCGTTCGGGAACGCCACCCACTGTGCGGGGACGCACCTGCACGTCGACCGGATCGACGGTGCGGAGGTCGACCAGCTGAACCTGCTGACCGCGCTCGACCCGGCGTTCTCGCTCGTCGCGAGTTCGTCTCACCACCGAGGCGAGCGGGTCGCCGCCTGCGCGCGACCACACGTCTACCGCCGGGGGTGTTACGGTGACCACCCCCACCTGGGTCGGCTCCGGCCCTACGTCGAGTCGGTCGAGGAGTGGGACGACCGGATCGACGCCACGTTCGACCGGTTCCGGCGGGAAGCGCTCGACGAGGGCGTCGACCCGACGACCTTCGACCGGCACTTCTCACCGGAGGACACGACGTGGGCTCCGGTCCGGCTCCGCGACGAGTTCGACACGATCGAGTGGCGTGCGCCCGATACGGCGCTACCGGGACAGATCCTGCGGCTCGTCGGCGACGTCCGGGACGCACTGGCGTTCGCCGTCGATCGAGGTGTCGAGATCGGGGACACGCCGGGTGTCCGTGACGACGTCGTGACGATCCCCGAGTTCGATCGGCTCCGCGAACACGTGCGGGCGGCCATCGATTACGGACTCGGATCGCCCTCCCTCGAGCGGTATCTGGCGGCGATGCGGTTCGACGCCGACCGGTATCGTCCGATCGCGCGGGAGGTCGGGGAGGCCTCGTCGATCTCACGAAAACGGGCACGGCTGCTCCGGCTCAGATACGCCGACCGGCTCGAAGGCGGAGTCGACGCGTTCGCCGCGGCACGGGCGCCGACGCGGCGCGCGGTGCCATAGGTTCGAGGCTCTAGCGGTTCGGACCGGCCTACTCGAACGTCCAGTCGGTCTCGACGGCCGGCGGGTCCAAGAGGGTCTGATAGACGACGCAGTACTTCTCGGTGTACCGCTCCAGTGCCTCCGCCGTCTCCTCGGAGACGTCGCCGTGTACCGTGGTCTCGAGTCTGATCCCCTCGAAGCCGACCCGCGCCTCCTCGTCTACTCCCATCGTCCCCCGCAGATCGAGGTCGCCGCTCGCCTCGACCGAGATGTCGACCTCCTCCCCGAAGTTCTCCGCGACGGCCTGTGCGGTGAGCTGTGAACAGGCCGCGAGCGCACCCAGGAGGAGGTCGCCGGAGCAGGCCGCGGTTCCGGGGCCGCCGGTCCCCTCGTGGAGTTCGGCCTCGTAGATCGCCCGGCCGATGTCGACGCTACACGACCGGGCGTCGTCGTGGCCCTCACCCGTCGCGGTCATCGTTATCTTCGCCGCCTCAGGGTCGCGCTCGTACTCCTCTTTCAGCGGCTTCTGCAGCTCGCGCAAGTCACTGTCTGTCATAGGCGAGTGCAGGAACGTTGTGACACGCAATAGTCGCTCGGGTGGCGGATCGGGGACGTTCGTTCAGGACGCTCGTGGAGAGTCCAGAGGGTATCGACGGCGGAAAAGACTCTTCAAATACATAATGAATGTTTATTATATCGCGCGGCGTCTCTCCGTCGGTTCGACCTCCGGAGTGGGGAAGAGAACCGCCGAGTGATAGCCATGACGACACCGACACGACGAGCGTTCATCTACGGAATCGGTACGGCGACCGTCCTGACCTCGGTACCCGGGGCCGCCGCGGCGTCGGCGGAGGGGGGTTCCGTTCGTCCCGTCGTCGCCTTCGATCCGGCGGCGGGGGAGCTCCCCGAGAGCATCGCGTTCGACGGTGACGGGAACGCCTACGTCACCCTGGGGACGGGTGAGATACGTCGGTTCTCGCCGCGGGACCTGCGACTCGGGTGTCCGGGCGAGGCGTTCGCGACGGTCCCGGAGTTCGAGCCGGGCGTCGACCTCCTCCTGGGGGTCACGGTAGCCCGTGACGGCACCGTCTACGCCGTTCGGACCACGGCAACGATCGACCTCGAAGCGCTCACGCTCGCCCCCTCGGCGGGGGCCGTCTGGCGTTTCGCACCCGATCGAACGGCCGACCGCGTCGTCGACCTCCCGGCCGATCCCGACGAGGAGGGGTTCCCGAACGACCTCCTGTACCGGGCGGACCACGGCGACCACCTCGTCACGGACTCCCTCCGTGGGGCGATCTGGCGGGTCGCGGACGGCGAGGCGTCGGTCTGGCTGGCGGACCCGTTGCTCGAACCGGATCCGGACGCACCGTTCCTGCCGATCGGGGTCAACGGGATCGCGAGGGGAGCCGACGGGATCACCGTCGCCAACACGACGGCCGCGAGCGTCGTCCACGTCCCCGTCGAGCCGGACGGGTCGGCCGGTGCTCCCGACCTCCTCGCCCGGGATGAACGGCTGTTCGGCGCCGACGGCATCGCGCTCGACGCCGAGGGGAACGTGTACGTCGCCGTCGCGGTGACCGAAGCGATCGCACGGGTCAGCCCCGACGGTGCCGTCGAGGTCCTCGCCGAGGGGGAGGGGCTCGCGTACCCCTCCGCAGTCGCGTTCGGAACGGCACCCGACCGGCGGTGTACACTCTTCGTCACGAACTTCGACGCGGTCGAGGCGCTCACCGAGGGGACGCCGGAGCCGGGGCTGGGAGCGCTCGACGTCCGGGTTCCGGGTCGTCTCCTCTGGGAGTGAGGACGGCCCGAGGAAACGCAGGCGTCAATCCCGCCCCGTCCGGTAGGTCCCCGTTCCCGTTTCCACGGTCTCCTCGACCTGCGTGTAGACCAGCACGAGGCCGACCACCGAGAGGGCAGCACCGAAGGCGAACGGCACCGGGAAGCCGTAGGGGACGAGGAAGCCCGCCAGCAGGGGGCCGGCGGCGATGCCGAGGCCGAACGCCATCGTGAGCACGGCGAGGCGTTTTCCGGAGTCGCTGCCCGTGGCGAGGTCCCCGGCGAGCGCGAGCGCCGGGGCGAACACCATCGCGCCGGCGACGCCCTGGGCGAACCGGGCCGCGAACATCAGTTCGGAGGTCGGAACGAAGCCCTGGACGAGCGTCGTCGGCCCGAGCAGGACGAGGCCGGCGAGGAGGAAGGGCTTCCGTCCGAGGAGGTCGCTCGCCCGTCCGATCGGGGTCTGGAGCAGGATCTGTGCGAAGACGAACGCGGCGAACTGCACCCCGAACCAGGTCGAGCCCTGGTCGAGTAACGCGTTCACCTGCGGCTGGAGCGTGGCGAACAGGGCGATGGCGGTCGCCATGAACAGCGAGGCGAGGCCGAGGGTGAACGTCGTGTCGAGCGTCGTCTTCCCCGTCGGGTCGCGAACGGCGATCCGGAGGCGTTTCCGCGAGCGTTCGACCGTCTCGGGATCGCTCACGAGGATCGCCACGAGGACGAAGCTCAACGCGGCGGTGCCCGCAGCGACGTAGAACGCGGCGTCGAAGCCGGAGATCGAGAGGCCGAGCGCGGAGTACGGCCCTGCGGCGACCACCGCACCGGCGACGACCGGACCCGCGCCGAAGCCGATCAGCCGGAAGGTGTTGTAGACGCCCATGTTCCCGCCCCGGTTCCCCGTCGTCGCGAGTTCGTTCACGAGCGCGATCGAGGCCGGGACGATGAACGCCACGGCGATCCCCTGGACCACGCGGATGCCGACGAGCGCAGCGTACGAGGAGACGACGAGGTAGACGAGGTTCATGATCGCGAGGATCGCGAGGCCGACGAGGATGAAGTGCTGTCTGCGACCCGTCCGATCCGAGAGGTAGCCCGTGAGCGGCTGGCTCACGCTGTTGAGCAAGCCGTACATGGAGAGGACGATCCCGATGATCGCGCTCTCGGTGAGCCCGAACGTCTCCCCGGCGACCAGCCCGCTCGCGATGTAGAGCGGGAGGACGATGATGAGAAAGGAGTTGCCGACGCCGTCGGCCATGCGCGCGAACGCGAGCGCGAGCACGCGGCGGTCGACGTCGAAACCGAGACCTACCATCCGGTTCGGACTGCGGGGGCGACCCGCTTCACCGTTCTCATTCGAGGAAGGCTCAAGCCGTCTCGTGGTGTACGTGGACGTATGACACGCGAGGTGAAGCTGAGTCGGGTCGAGGCGGCGCTCTCGGAGCTCTCGTATCCGGTGACGCGAAACGACGCGGCGACCGAACTCGACGACGTGACCGTACTGTTCGCCGACGGCGAGGCGAACCTCGGCGGAGTCGTCTCGGAGACGGGAAGCGACTCGTTCGAGTCCGTCGACGAACTGGAGTCGGAGGTCTACGGCGCGCTCCCGATCGAGGCGGTGGGCGAGCCGGGTCAGTCCGAGGGCGAGGGCTGAGCGGGACCGACGGCGGAAACGAGATCGGCACGAATCCGGGCGGGCTGAAACCGAAAACGCGTCACCGCGGAGAGTGGATCGAATCCGGACCAGAGTAGACGCCCGTCTGTGCGGGCAGAGGCGTGCCTCTGACGACGGCTACAGTTCCCGATCGTAGAAGTTCCGACGGTGGCCGACCGACTTCACGTACAGCGCGTCACCGTCTTCGCCCTCTTTCCGCCAGTCGATCAGCACCCGATACTCTCCAACCCGAAGGACGTAGTCATCACGCCCCTTCAGCCGCTTCAGGAAGTGATCCGGCCAGTCACGGATCTCCCGCAGCTTCCGTTTCACCCGGTCCTGCGTCTCTGGCTCCAGTTCCTCTAACCGCTCCCGACCCCGATCCGTGAGAAAGACGTCCGCCATTCAGAGATCGTCCAGCGAGACGACGTCGCCGTCTTCGATCTGCCGACGGGATATCCGGTCGTCTTCCATCGTGCGCTCCGACAGTCGCGGGACGTCCATCATGTGCCGGAGCGCGTCGCGGACCAGTTCGCTCTTGTTGAGGTAGTGTGGGTGCTCCTCCAGGAACGC
>SKXI01000010.1 GCA_007128515.1 Halococcaceae archaeon
CTTGTTCCGGTCGCCCATGCGGTGCTGTGCGATCTTCGAGCCGGGGATCCCGGTGATGTACTCCTTTCGGGTGTACGCGGGCTTCGATATCTCCCGGTACATCGAGCCAGGTTTGTCGACCATAGTCTTGTGGGATCGGACGCGAAGGCCGCACATAACCCCTTCGAAGCGGGGACGAACGGTCCACGCGAGCCGAGAGATCCCCCGGTAACCCGCCCGGTGAGCGTCGACTCCCCGCGGCCTTTTACCCGGCCTGGAGAGAGCACCGCCACCAGCGCCGGTCGAGCCGGCGAGGACACGATGAGACACATGAGACGACGCCGACCCGGTCCGACGACGATCCTCACGGCGATCGTCGTCTGTTCGATGGTCGTGGCTGCCATCGCACTCGGTGGCACCGCCGCGGCCGACGGATCCTCGGCAGACGAGACGTACGCACAGGACGACCTCGACGGCCAGCTCGTGTGGGCCGGCCAGGAGGTCGAAGTGACCGGCTTCGAACCCGACGAGGAGCTCCAGCTCTGGTCCGGCTCCGACGGGTTCGAGACGCAGCTCAGGGCCGACAGCGACGGATCGGTCACCGTCGAGACCGACGACCGCCACGGCGAGTACACGCTCCGGGACGAGGGCGGGGAGGAGCGGTCGTTCGTCGTGACCGAGCAGTGGCTCCACGCGAGCGCCGAGTCGTACGGGCTCGGTCACCACCACGACGCCACCGAGACGACGCTCCAAATCGACTCGCTGCGGACGAGCTACGACGTCGAGGTGAGCTCGGAGGAGCTGAGCGGCGCGGCGCTCGCCGCGCTCTTCGACTCCGGTACGGAAACCGACGACGGGGCGCTCCTCCTCGAGGACGCCGGCGGCGAGCACACCCTCTCGCTCTCGGCGCTCGAGGCGGGCGAGTACGACCTGAACGTGACCGCCACCGACACCGGGGCGACGGACACGCTGACGCTCTCGGTTCCCGAGATCGATCCCGACGCCGGCTTCGAGGAGCGATCGACCGAGGCCGACCGTGGAGCGCTGACCGCGTTCACCGTCGAACTGGAGGACACCGACGAGGCCGAGGTCCGGATCGGCGGCGAGGAGGTCGGCTACGGGGCGAACCTCACCGTCGTCGACGGGACGAACGACGGCAGCGTCACCGTCTCCGTGAACACGCTTCTGGCCGGCAGCGGCGACGGCGCGGCCTTCTCCGCCGCCGACGAGGGCGACGAGGTGATCGTCGAGGACGAGGACGACCTCGACGCGCCGATCGACCCCGCGGCGTACGAGCTGGAGGCCGGCGCCGACCTGGACGACGCGACCCAGGACCTCTCGGTTCTCGTGATCGAGGAGTTCGACCTCGGGGGCGTGAGCACACACGTCGCACCCGCGACGGGGGGGCTCTCCGACGCCGGGGCGGTCGAGGCGGCCAGTACGGAGCGAGACGAGGTCGCCGCGGGCGACCGCGCGGTGCTCGCGGTCGACGCGCCCGGACTCTCCGGAGCGTTCGCCGCCGATCGGACGGACGGCATCGAGCACACCGTGACCGTCGAGGCCCGTGGCGAGAACAGCGACGTGGTCGAGCTCTCGCCCGTGGACGTGATCGTCGGCGACGACGGAACTCAGTACGTGATCGTCGACACCGCCGACGAGCGGATCGACGCGGGCGACCGCCTCGAGATCGGGATCGAGGTAGACGACTCGTTCGCCGTCGCCGACGAGCGCGAGGAGGCGAGTGCCACCGTCGACGTCGTCGAACCGGCCGTGACGGTCCCGGACGGGGAGATCGAGGTCGGCGGGAGCGAGGTGGCCGACGACCGGACCACGATCGCCGGCGAGACGGCGCTCGCGCCCGGGACCGAACTGCGACTCCACCTCCGGTCCGTCGCCGGCACGCCGTTCGCGGACGTCCAGCGCGTCGAGGTCGGAACGGACGGCACCTGGGAGGCCGAGATCGACCTCGCGGACGTCGCCGCCGGCACCGAACTCGAACTCGTCGCCGAACTCCGCGGCGAGGCGATCGGCGACGCGACCGAACTCACGCTCGTCGAGGCCGGCGGCGAGACCGAGAGCGACGGGGAACGCCTTGACGACGCGAACGCGAGCGACGACGGGGCGACCGGCGCCGTCGACACCGGTGGCGACTGGAGCTCGAGCGGCGAGAGCGCCCCGCAACAGGCGATCACCGGCGAGGACCGGCCCGGCTTCGCCGTGCTGGTCGCGCTGGTCGGCCTCGCGGCCGCCGTCGGGGCGGCCGTCCACACGCGACGGTAACAGCGAACCGACGACCGTTCGAGGACTTCTTTTCCGTTTCGACGCGGGTTCGAGGGTCGGACGCTCCTTCGCCGACTTCCAAGAGTGACTCATAGGGATCATCGTAGAAGTTCATAGATCTCCCAATTCGGGACCGAGAGACGGGGTCGGTTGATCGGCCACCGGGATCTCTGGGTGGCTACGATGATCCCTATCAGTACTCGGGTACCAGCAGCCCGTCGAACCGCTCGAACTGGTCCGTGTTCCGCGTGAGGATCGGTACCTCGATCTCGAGGGCGGTCGCGGCGATCAGCCAGTCGTCCAGTCCGGCGCTCCCCCCGTCCTTCTGTCGTTCGAATTACATTCGGCCGCCGCGAAGGGCGATCGAACGCGTCAGGGGAACGAGTCCTTCGAGGCCGTGACCTCGACGATAGCGGTGTACTCGTCAGAAATATAAATTATAAGATGATTTTTCTGTCCCGTACGTTCTGGGACGTTTTGAAGCTTGAACGGAGCCTTGCGACGAATCAGATCGGTTTTCACACCCCGTTTCGAAGGCTACACCTGAACGATGAGCGGTGAGTACGATCGGGTGTGGACAACCGACGCAGACACCGGAAAGACGCGATTTCGGTTCGGTCTGACGAGCGAACGAGGGATACCGAACGGATCGGGCTGCATCTCGACATCTATCACCCCGACGGGACACAGATGTTCAAACGAACTGATAGGGATCATCGTAGAAGTTCATACTTCCTCGAACGCGAATCGAGTGACGTCGGTGGTGCGTACGCCTAGGAGATCCGGATGGCTACGATGATCCCTATGACTTCCCGCCACAGCCGGCGAATCGCGCCATCGCAGCCGCCGAACGATATTTGAGGGAGCATCACGAACGTCTCGTACGGAGGTTCGAGCTATGGATGTAGAGCGAGAGATCAGCGACGAGACCCACCGCGTTCTCTCGGAGGAGGTCGATGGGTACGATCCCGAGGTCGAAGCCGACGGCGGTAGCGAGCGTCCGACGGACTGATCTGCACCCCTCGGACGGATCACCGTTTGCGACCGCTCAGCCATCGGCTCGCTGCATCAGATATCGTTCTTCTATCAGCAGGCCGTCTCCATCCCTCGCTCGACTAATTGATCTCGCTCGCTCGTAGTTCTGCTCCTACACGAGTTCGCTTCCGACGAAGACGTTCGTATCGACGACGGCCCGTGTCATCAGTGGCCGCCGAACTCGGACTCCACCTCGCCTGCGTTCGTCTCCCCACGATGTCGATCGATTCGACTTCGTCTCGCGCCCCGTAGCGTTCTTCGACGACTTCTATGAAGAGCTCTCCACCCGCGCCGACCCGCCAACGGATCCCCTCGCCGGATTCGAGGTCGAGCCGATCCCTGATCTCGGGAGGTGGTGATCCCGAATCGCATCGAGCGTCGTTTCGTCGGTCGCCACGCGAAATTACTTCACATCCGACTAGATACCGGTCGACGACGATCCGAGTGGGTGGGCACCGGACGCGATCGTCGTCCATCTCCCCGTTCGCGCCGGGCTCAATACGTGCGGACCAGCACGCCCTCGAACCGCTCGAAGTGTTCTGTGTTCCGCGTGAGGACCGGTTCCTCGAACTCGAGGGCGGTCGCGGCGATCAGGCAGTCGTCCAGTCCAACGCTCTGGCCCTCGTTTTGCAGTTCGCCGTACAGCCGGCCGCCACGAAGCGCGATCGAGCGCGTTACTGGAACGACCTCCTTCGAGGCTGTGACCTCGACGATCGCCGTGTGCTCGTCGAGCGGTTCGTGAGATCGCGGCACGCCGGCCTGGAGCTCCGCGAGCGTGATCGCCGAGACACGTACCTGCTCCGGTCCCATCTCGATCTCCTGTGCGCAGGCCATCGCCTCCGCGTCTCGGTGTCGTACGTCGAGGAGAAACGAGGTGTCGAGGATCACCGGTCGCGCAGCTCCTCACCGACCTCCTCGACCGACCGGTCGAGACTCACACCCGCATCCGTGACACGCTCTGCGTAGCCGTCGTCCGGGTCGCCGGTACCCGCGATCTCCAGCAGCGATCGTCCACCGGTCAGCCGCTCGACGACGTCGCTGAAGCTCTCTCCTTCCCGCTTTCGGGCTTTCAATCGCTCGTAGGCCGTCTCGCTCACCGCGATCGTCTTCGTGTTCGTCATCCCAACAGAGTACTGTGTCGAATCTATAAAGACTTGTGTAGATCGAGAAACGGAGCGGCCTCCCGTCTCCTCGACGGTCCAGCCGAGCCCGTCGCCGGGTTCGGGTCGAGGCGCTCGCGGATCTCGTGGGGTCGTGAGCCCGAATCGGATCGTCCGTCGCCTGAATCGCATCGACCGTCGGCTCGTCGGTCGTCCGTGAACCGATGGGTCTCCTCGAGGCGAACGGTCGACAGCGACGAGCGGGCCGATTCGTGGAACGGTTCGACTCGGGGTATCCCGCCAGCGAATCGGTGAGCCCCCGCTCGAGCAGGTCACCAGATCGACGGGAAACGACAATTCGGACGGACGGCCCCGTCATACCGAGACTACTGCTGTATCTGTGGGGACCACCCTCGCCGGTGAGCACCGATACCGCGGTCCGATCGACCGCCCCGTCTCGAACGACCGCTATGCGGGCACGTCGGATCTGTCGACGTCCCGATCGTCCGACAGTGGAACAGTGATGTCGAGTTCGTCGTAGGGAACGATCGGTCGTCTGGCTCGTCCGGTACCGGCCTCGAACTCGACGAGACCGTACGCGGAGAGCGTTTCGAGGTCGCGATAGACCGCGCTGACGTTACGATCGACGAACCGTGCGAGTTCGCGGATACTCGCCGGTGCTCGACGTGCGATCGTCTCGAGGAGCGTGAGGTTCTTCGCGTTCAGCACAGCCTGTAGCTGCTCGTGGCTATCGAAGTTCAGCCGGTGACGTGGTTCGTCGGGACGGTCGCCACCGAGCGCACTGGTGACGGTGTCCCGCTCGTTCCGGAGCAGCTCGAGGCCGTCCCCGACGGTCACGTGCAGGACGCGGCGGTCTGTCTCGGTTTCAGTCATGGTCTCTCAGTTCTCGTTCGTGTCGTTCTACCCGTTCGAGGAACCGGTCGTAGAGGTCGTGTGGTCCCTCGTACTCGAACTCCTCGGTATCCGGTCCCTCGTGGATTTCGTGGTACCCGTGACGGTTGTCGAACCGGACGATGGGGTGCTCGTCGCCTGGATAGCCGTAGTGGAGGCGATACTTGACACCGCCCGGATACAGGCTGGGATCCGCATCTCCATGGATGAACACCTCGACGATCGCCCCGCTCGCTGTCTCGGTGCGGAGGTCGTACAACACCGGGTCGTCGTCGGTCCCCTCCGTCATCCGTATCCCGGTAGGCTCCACGGGGTCATAAGTGTTCACAACGATGTAAACAAGATCGTCGGAGTACACCGGTTTCGGAGGACACACGGTATGTCGACGACGGCCCGCGCCACCAGAACCGCCCGAACTCGGACCCGGACTCCACCTCGGACTGCGTCCGTCTCCTCACCGATATCGATCGGTTCGACGTCGTCGAGCGCCCCGGAGCTCCTCGGCGAGTTCTATGGAATGGTCTCCATCCGCTTCGACCCGCCAGCGAATCCCGTCGTCGGGTTCGGGGCATAGGCGCTCGCGGATCTCGGGAGGTGGTGATCCCGAATCCCTGCTCGACCGTCGTTTCGTCGGTCGCCATGTGAGCCAGACGGTGTCCCATCGAGACGAACGGTCGGCACCGAGGTCGACGACGACTGCCGGTGGGGGACCACCGACGGCCCGAACGGATTCGCTCTCTGTATCCGATACGTTTCGCTCCGAGCGGCCGATTCCGAGTGCTCGACCGACGGCTGTCACGCTCCCCAGCCCGTTCGGCTTACCGCCCGGTACCCGGCCCCGATTTCTCCGGAGTTACTTACTTCGACTTTTCGAGATGAATCACGGTATAGTGGGCTACGTTTCACTCTCTTCACGTGGTTTTTGCGACCCAAAAACACACAAGGCTTATTATATGTTTGCTGTTTTGGTCGACTGCCCCTACCCATGGCTGTCCCAGTTCCGTCGTCGGTCGTCCGGGTTTCATGGACGCGCGGCGGGCGGGCGGTCTACGGTAACAGAACCAACAACAAACCATGACAGGAAACACAGACATTCGCGTCAAGGGACAAGCGCTGTTCCTTGCCGCGCTGATGGTCCTCTCCGTCGTCGCCATGTCCGCCGCGTTCGCGGGC
>SKXI01000240.1 GCA_007128515.1 Halococcaceae archaeon
AATAATTACGTTTTTGCGGGTAGGGTAATGAAAACACGAACATGTCGGGAGAGACCCTGTCGAAAGTCGACCGGGAGATCCTCTACCTGCTCCAGGAGAACGCCCGGCACACCGCGACCGAGATCGGCGCGTCGATCGGCGTGTCCGACACGACGGTCAGAAACCACCTCAAAGCCCTCGAGGAGGGCGGTGTCGTCCGGGGCTACCGCACGATCGTCGACTACGAACGGGCCGGCTTTCACCGCCCGTTCCACCTCACGTGTACCGTTCCGATCGTCGACCGCGAGCGACTCGCGGAGGAAGCCGCTCGGATCCCCGGCGTCGTGCGCGTCTCCGAACGCATGACCGGCCGGGAGAACCTGCTCGTCGGGGCCGTCGGCGAACACGCCGACGACGTGACCGAGGTCGCCCGACGGCTCGATGCCCTCGGTGCGAAGGTCGAGGAGGAGACCGTCGTTCGGGCGATCTACCACTCGCCGCTCTCCCACCTCGCCCCCGACCGATCGTCGGGGCGGGAGTGATACCGACTGCTGTACGTCATAACCGGCGCAACCGCAGGACGGTCGCCGTTGGGCCGGTAAATCGTTACAGCAGACCGTATGAGAACGTAGAGGAACCACGGTCGACCCACTGGCCTTTCTAATTAGCCACCCAATTCGCTTATGAAGGTCTACGAGCTATCGGGGAGTATGTCCTACGAGAGGGTCGAGGACGAGACCACCGTCAACGACAGCTACTCGATCACCGTGCCCTCTTCGGTTCGCAACGAGGTCGGGATCGAGGCGGGCGATACGCTCCGCTGGCGGGTCGAGAAGGACCGCAGCCTCTCCGTCGAGCTCGTCAAACAGCGCTACGGGGCGTTCTCGGAACTCGATCCGATCGACACCGACGAGGAGACGAACACCGCCGAGGACCACGATCTCGTCGCCGGAAACTACTGATGGCGCACGTTCTCATCGATTCCAACCTCGTCATCGCGGCCCGATTCGCCCGCGACCAGAACCACGAGCGCGCCACCGAGATTGTCAGCGGCTTCGATCACGGCGAACTTCCGACGGGTGAGATCCCGAGCGACGCGCTCGAAGAGATCCTGAACTACGTCCATACACGAAGCGGCAACGACGACGCGATCGCGACGCTCGATGGGCTCCAAGAGAGCAGGGGGTTCGAGGTCGTCTACACCGCCAAGAGCGATTTCGATGCTGGCCGGTCGCTGTTCCGTCAGTACGAGGGCCTCTCGCTCACGGATGCCGTGCTGGTGGCGTATATGCAGCGGACGGGGATCGAGTACCTCTACAGCTTCGACGACGACTTCGATACTGTCGATGGAATCACACGCCTCGACGCGGCCACGAATCCGTTTTCGTAGCGCTTGGCTCGCAGCGTTACGATGCGGGAAAAGTGGGCCGGCTCGGATTCGAATCCATCGAAACGGGTGTGAGAGTCGAGCACGAGAGCTTTTGTCCACGTGAACCGAACGGGTCCACCATGGCGCAGACGAGCGCTCGGATCGTGAGCACACCGGACGTTATCGGGGGGAAGCCGAGAATCGACGGTACCCGGGTGAGCGTCTACTTCGTGCGGGAGCAGGTAGAAGGGAGGGGACTCGACCCTGAACGGTTCGCCGCAGAGCACGACCTCGACGTCGCCGACGTCTACCGGGCGCTCGCGTACTACCACGATCACCCCGAGGAGATGGCTGCGATACGAGCAGAGCGGAAACGACTGAACGAAGAGGCGAGAGAGGATCCGAGGATCGGCACCGGACCGGACGACCTCGGGAAGCCGATTCGGGAGTAGATGCGTCTCCGGTTTCTCTTCGACGAGGACACGAAGAACGCGACCGCGAGGTACCTCTCGAAGGAAGGTCATGACGTCGAGCGCGTCGTCGAGGTGTCCGAACTCGGACCGGGAAGCAGCGATCGAGAGGTGATGAGCTACGCCCACAGCTCGAATCGGATTATCGTCACCCATGACGACGACTACGTCGATCCCGACCTGCGCACCGATCACAGCGGGGTGTTCTACTTCCCGAATCAGCGTCGCTCGGCGTTCGAGGAGTTCACAATCATCGTCTCGGCACTCGATTCCTACCCGGAGCGTGAGTCGCTTCCTGTAGTTCTCTATCTCACCGACGAATGGCTGTGAAGTCTCTTTCCGTCTCCCTGATTCGAATCTGCTTGGGTGTTCTTCTCCGCAATCCTACACGACGAGTGGAGCCAGGAGCCGGAATTACGCGAAAAGTGGGCTGTGGCTCGGATTCGAAATCGCCGAGACGTGCTCGCTTCGCTGCGCGCGACTCGTCTGCTCGAATCTTCGCGACCGGATTCGACTCACGTCACCAGCGTCTCGCTCCGCTCGACGGTTGGTGACGTGAGGTAGAGATGGGCCGGCTCAGATTCGAACCACGGTCGTTCCGCTCGTTGCACTCGCTTCACTTCCTGATTCGAATCTGCTTGGGTACATTTCCCCGCACCACGGCCGCTCGCTTCGCTCGCGGCGGTGTGGTGCGGGAAAAGTGGGCCGGCTCAGATTCGAACTGAGGTTACGGCCACCCGAAGGCCGAAGGATACCAGGCTACCCCACCGGCCCGCACTCCCAGGAAAGCGAGTCCCGCTGTTAAGCGTTCCGAATGGGCTCATAGGGATCATCGTCGGAGTTCGTCCTTCCTCGAACGAGAATCGAGTGACGTCGGTGGCGCGTACGCCGAGGAGATCCGGATGGCTACGATGATCCCTATCAGTAGCTCTCGAAGCCACCGGTGTCGAGCCAGTTGTGAACGACCGTGATCGCGTGGTTCGCGTGCAGCGCCTCCGGACCGACGCTGAGCCTCTCGGCACCTCGCTCAGAGAGCAGTTCCCCCTCGCGCTCGGTGAAGTCGTGGTGGTCCGAGAGCACGAACGTCGGGTGCTCGGGTACCTCGCTCTCGGAAAGCGGCGTACCGTCTTCGTGGAGCTGGATTACTGTCCCACTAACCGAATCGAGGACGTCCGCGAACCCACGTCTGGAGAGGTACACCCCGGGCGTGCTCTCGACCTCCACGTGACCGATCGCCCCCTCGCGTTCGGCGAGTGCGGCGCGGATCAGCGCGGCCGTCGAGCGCTCGTCGGGGTTCAGCCGCCTGAGTTCCGATCCCTCGAAGCGGACCGTGAACTCGTCCGAGAGGACCAGAAAGAGTCGGACGTCCTCGCGGATCGCGTGCGAGAGGAAGAAGCCGGACGAGACGCACCGACAGAGCACGTCGAGGCGACCCGCGCCCCCGGCGAGGTCGTCGAGCGAGAACGCGTCGGTGGTGGGCGCGTCGTGACCGAGGACGATGAACTGGCGCATGGATCACCTCGATTCCCCGGGCCGATGAGTCCGTCGAACGGCGGGGCGAGCGCCGAAAGGACAACGACTTAGCCCGCGGCCGTCTCTCACCGGGCGATGCCTATCGAGCGATACCGACACCCCCACACACGCGGTGTCCGGAGGGCACGATGAGCGTCCTCGAGGACGCGCGAGCGGTGCTCGCCGAGGAGCCGTGTGACGCCTGTCTCGGCCGGGTCTTCGCCGACCGGAGCTTCGGGCTGACGAACGACGAGCGCGGCACGGCGCTCCGGGTCGCCATCGCGCTGGAGGACGACGAGCCGGCGGAGAAACCCAGCACGGAGGACTGCTGGGTCTGTGAGGGTCACAGCGCCCGGTTCGACGAGTGGGCCGACCTCGTCTGCGAGGGCCTTTCGGGTCTGGACTTCGCGACCTACCAGGTCGGCACCCGAACGCCGCCGCTGATCGAGGAGAACGAGCGGCTCCTGCGGGAGTCGGCCGGGCTACCCGAGGACGCGGGCGAGCCGTTCAAGTCCGAGATGAACCGGGAGGTCGGAAAGCGCGTCGGCGCGCGGACGGATACGGAGGTGGACTTCGAGCGGCCGGACGTGCTCGCGCTGCTCGACGTGGATCGGGGTGTGAGCGACGGTGAGGGGATCTCCTCGCACGCCGTCGATATCCAGGTCAACGCCGCGTTCGTCTACGGCCGGTACCGGAAGCTCGAACGCGACATCCCCCAGACGGAGTGGCCGTGTACCGACTGCGGGGCGACCGGGATCCAGCTCGCACCCGGCGGCGGCGAGGAGCCCTGTGAGGGGTGTGACGGGACGGGCTACCGCTACGACCGGAGCGTCGAGGGGTTGACGGTACCGGCAGTGGTCGAGGCGATGGACGGCGAGGAGGGCGTCTTCCACGGCGCGGGCAGGGAAGACGTCGACGCGCTGATGCTCGGGACGGGCCGGCCGTTCGTGATCGAGGTGAAGGACCCTCGAACCCGCTCGCCCGACCCCGCCACGCTCGAACGCGAGGTCAACGAGCGTGCGGACGGTGCGGCGGAGGTCGAGGGGCTCCGGCTCGCGACCCACGACACGGTCGAGCGCGTGAAGCAACTCGAGGCGTCGAAGACCTACCGGATGGACGTCGAGTTCGCGGAGCCGGTGGGAGAGCGCGCGCTCGCGGAGGCGCTCTCCGAGCTCGATGGAGCGACGATCGAACAGGACACTCCCCAGCGCGTCTCGCACCGGCGGGCGAACCTCACCCGCACTCGCGAGGTCTACGCGGCCGAGGGGGAACTGGTCGACGACCACCACGCGGACCTGACGGTCCACGGCGCTGGCGGGCTCTACGTGAAGGAACTCGTGAGCGGCGACCGGGGACGGACGCGACCGAGCCTCTCCGGCTTGCTCGGCGTCGACGCGGTCGTGACGGCACTGGACGTGCTCGCCGTCGAGGGCGAGGAGGAGCCGTTCGAACACCCCGACTTCTTCATCGACGGATGACGCGCTTCGGGGCGGACGAGGCGGGTCGCGGTCCAGTCCTCGGCCCGATGGTCGCGGCGGCCGTCGCGGTCGGCGACGGGGAGAGCCTCCCCCGGGGGATCGACGACTCGAAACGGCTCACCTCCACCCGGCGCGAGGCGCTCGCGGCGGCGCTCGCGGAGCACGACGGGATCGAGATCGGAATCGCCATCGTTCCGGTCGAACGGATCGACGACCCGGGGACCGACATGAACACGCTGACCGTGGAGGCGCAGACCGAGGCGGTCGACGCGGCGGTCGACGACGGCGCGAGCGGCGTCCTCGACGCCTGCGACACCGACCCCGAACGGTTCGCCCGGCGAGTGGACGAGCGACTCTCGACCGTCGTTTCGATGATCGCCGAGCACGGCGCCGACGCGAAGCACCCGATCGTCGCCGCCGCGAGCGTCGTCGCGAAGGTCGAGCGCGATGCACGGGTGAAAGCGCTCGAGGAGGAGTACGGGCCCGTCGGCAGCGGCTACCCGAGCGATCCAGCTACGAGGGAGTTCCTCGCCCGGGTCGTAGAGGAGACCGGCGAACTCCCGGCGTGTGCGAGGCGGTCGTGGTCGACCTGCGAGGACGTCCTCGCGGCGGCGCGTCAGCGTGCGCTCTCCGAGTTCGTCTGATACGGACCGCTGAAACTGTGTACCGCTCAGAAAGAAGAGAGGTACCGGTCCCACCGGTACGGACGGTGAGCAGTCCGTATGAACGGGGGTCGGAAAACGGGTCAGCGGTCGATCTGGACGGGACCGAACTCCACGGGTGTCTCGTGTGACCGTGCCGGGGACAGGTCGGCGCCCGTCGGATCGGGGTTCGTGATCGACATCGCGTCCGAGCGGAGGCTCTCGTAGAGTCGTTCCGCCCACCGCCGCGCGTCGTAGTCGTCGGTGTCGACGAAGACGGTGAGCGCCCCGCTCTCCGCGTCGTAGCCGCTCACCCCGACCCGGTCGTCGAACAGCGAGAGTCCGAAGGGGACCGACTCACAGAGCGAGACGTCGACCGTCGGGCTCTCGATCAGGGCGGCGAGGAGCTCCGGGTGTCCCGAGAGGAGCGATTCGACGACGCCGCGTTCGTAGAGGAGTTCGGTCCGACGCCCCTCCTCGATCCGGGTGCGGAGCACGCTCGCGTCGAAGAACTGGACCGAGGCCGCGTTGAACTCGCGGAGAGCCTCGCTTCGCTCGGTGAGCGAGACGAACCGGTTTGCGGGTCCGAGCGGCGAGCCGGGTTCGGCGACCGTGACTCGGGCGTCGGCGAGTGCCTCGACGTCGAGCGGCGGTCCGTCGGTCGGAACGGTTCGCAACAGCGGGGTGAGCCGACGGACCGCATCGGCACGGTCGACCGCCGCGAGCACGCCACCCGCGACGAGCCCACCGGCGGTCGTCACACGATACTCCCGGCCGCTCCGCTCGATCCAGCCGCACTCCTCGAACTCCCCGAGGATACGCGCGAGCGTCGGCGCGCTCATCGACGTCGCCTCCCGCAGCTCGTGTCTGTCGTGCGGTCGCTCTCGGAGGGTTTGGATGATCGTGAGCCGGTTCGAGGACCGCGCGAGGAACGCCACGTCCTCCAGCCCCCCCTGACCCTCCCCCGTTACAGGCGTGGTATCTCGACCCATGTGCCTGCGTACGCAACCGACAGATATTA
>SKXI01000305.1 GCA_007128515.1 Halococcaceae archaeon
ACGGTTACTCCTACCGAAACGTATTTCACCCTTCCCTCGTTCGTGGTATCTATGACGATACAACGCCGGCGCTTCCTCGCGCTCGGGGGCGGAGCGGCGACTGCTGGACTCGCCGGTTGTACGGGGATGCTCTCCGACGGCGAGGGAGATACCGGAGATGGGGAGAACGGCGACGATGGCGACGCCGGAGAGGACGGCGACGGGGGGGACGAGGGATCCCGAGCGAGCGTCGAGGGCGAGGAACTGGTCCTCACCACGACGACGAGCACCTACGACACTGGCCTGCTCGACGAGGTCAACCTCGCGTTCGAGGAGCGTTTCGGCACGCCCGTTCAGGCGATCGCCCAGGGCACCGGCGCGGCGCTCGAGACGGCGAGAAACGGCGACGCGGACGTGATCGTGGTCCACGCCCGCGGGCAGGAAGACGAGTTCCTCGAGGGGGGCTACGGGGTGAACCGACGGGACCTGATGTTCAACGACTTCGTGATCGTCGGCTCCGCGGAGGACCCCGCGGGAATCGAGGGCGAGGAGGACGCCGTCGAGGCGTTCACGACCATCGCCGAGTCCGAGGAGCTCTTCGCCTCGCGCGGGGACAACTCCGGGACGCACTCGGCGGAACTCGCGATCTGGGAGGAGTCCGACGCCGAGCCGGGCGGGGAGTGGTACCTCGAGACCGGGCAGGGGATGGGCGATACGCTCAACCAGGCGAGCCAGCAAGGGGCGTACACCCTCTCCGACCGGGGGACGTTCATCTCCCAGCAGGGCGAGATCGACCTCGAGATCCTCGTTCAGGGCCCGGTCGAGGGCGGCCCGGAGATCCTCGCGAACCCGTACGGGATCATCGCGGCCAACCCCGCACGGTTCGAGGATCGGAACTACGACCTCGCGATGGCGTACATCGGCTTCCTCACCGGTCCGGAGGGCCAGGACGTCGTCGAGAACTACACGCTCGACGGCGAACAGCTGTTCTTCCCGGAGGCGATCTCGGAGGACCCGAACTTCGAGCAGTACGTCCCCGAGGGGTGGAGCGCGAACGACGACGCCGGCGACACGGACGATGACACCGACGACTGAGCGATGACGATACCGATGACCGCGGTGGCCCTGCTGACCGCCGAGACGCTCCCGGCGTTCGTCGACCTGCCGTTCGAGCGTCACTACATCACGAGCATCGTCCGCGTCTCGCTCACCGTGAGCCTGATCGCGGTAGCGATCTCGACGCTGTTCAGCCTCCCCGTCGCGATGGCCGTCGGCTTCTCGGAGTTCCCCGGAAAGAGCCTCGTGACCGCGGTCATCAACACGGGGATGGGCTTTCCGAGCGTCGTCGTGGGCCTGGTCGTGCTCTTTGCGCTCTCGAGCAGCGGCCCGTTCGGCTCGCTGGGACTGGTCTTCACCCCGGAGGCGATGATCATCTCGCAGTTCGTGCTCGCGACGCCGGTGATCACGGGCGTGAGCCTCGCGGCCGTCACGAGCGTCGAGGCGAACGTCCGCGACGCGGCGTTCGCGATGGGCGGCACCCGACTCGACGTCGCGCTCGTCGTGGTCAAGGAGGCGCGCTTCGGCATCGCGACGGCCGTCCTCGCCGGCTTCGGGCGGGCGATCAGCGAGGTCGGCTCCGTCCTCATCGTCGGCGGGAACATCGCCTACGCCGACGGTACCTCCTACACCAGAAACCTCACGACGGCGATCCAGCTCGAGGCCCGCCAGGGCCGCTTCGAGACCGCGATGTTCCTCGGGGCGATCCTCGTCGCGCTCGTCCTGCTCGTGAACGCGGCTGTCGGGCGCCTCGGCGGGAGTGGGAGGACGCGATGACGACCACCCTCGAGGTGAGCGACGTCTCGCACGCCTACGACGAGCGGGTGTTCGAGGGGCTCTCGCTCTCGGTCGAGCGTGGCGAGACCCTGGCGATCATCGGTCCGTCCGGGGTCGGCAAGTCCACCC
The DNA here is from genome assembly GCA_007128515.1 of Halococcaceae archaeon. GTDB lineage: Archaea > Halobacteriota > Halobacteria > Halobacteriales > Halalkalicoccaceae > Natronorarus. Next base: position 1,942 of record SKXI01000305.1, read on the forward strand.
TCCTCCGACTGCTCGCGCTGTTCGAGCGACCCGATAGCGGGGCGATCCGGTTCGAGGGAACCGACGTCTGGGCGGCCGGCGAACGGGAGCGACTCGCGATGCGTCGGAACGTCGGGATGGTGTTCCAGGAGGCGAGCCTCTTCGACGGTTCGGTCCTCTCCAACGCCGAGTACGGCCTCCGGGTTCGCCAGTCGTGGCCCGACAGGATGAGACGGAGCCTGGCGGAGCTCGTCGGCCGGCGCAACGGGACGAGCGAGGCGGCGGGCGAGGCGCTGGCGGTCGTCGGACTCGACGATAGAGAGGCGCAGAACGCCCGGTCGCTCTCGGGCGGGGAGGCCCAGCGCGTCGCCTTCGCCCGCGCGCTCGCCTACGACCCCGACGTGCTGTTGCTCGACGAACCCTCCTCCGATCTCGACCCCCGGAACACGGCGCTGCTGGAGGCGGCGATCGACGAGGCGTGCAGGAGGGAGATCGGGGTCGTCCTCGCGACGCACGACATGCACCAGGCCGAACGGATCGCCGACCGGGTGGCGGTGGTGCTCGGGACCGGGATCGCCGAGATCGGGCCGACCGAGCGGGTCTTCGAGGACCCACGCGACGACCGGACGCGGAAGTTCGTCGAGGGGGAGTTGATCTACTGAGACGGACTGCTGTACCTGTCTACCGCTCGGACCGAGAGACGGCTACCGGTCCCACCGGCACGGACGTACAGCAGTCCGTATGATGGGAGGGCGGAGCCGGGAGATACGATCGGCTCCGACGATCCGTACGAGCTCGTCGTCTGTAGCGTGTCTCTCCGATCGCTCGATGGGTCCCTCCCGTAGTTCCAGGAGTTCTTCCGAGACACTCGGAACGGAACAGTGTACCGGGGCCGTCACGTAACGGTGTCTGTTACACGGTGACCAGCGTAGCTGGGGACACGGTACGCAGTGGACCGATCAGGGACGAACGCGACGGTGTGGACGAACCCGTCCGCACCTCCGATCCGTGTCGATCGATCGCCTCCGGCGATAGCGAGGGCCGAGATGGGGGACCCCGATCCGTCTTCGATACCACCCGGGTGGACGCCGCCGGACGGTTCGAGTGCCGGTGACCGGGAGCGGCCGACCCGACCGGTCCGCACTCCTGTAGATCGAGTGGATCACTCGCTGGACGGTCAGCGCTTCGTCGATACCGTTTCGATCGGGGCGGACGCCGGTTTCCACTCCGCGTACGAACGAGCGTAACTCCCTCTCGTACGGATCTCCCGGATCGACACCGATGCGCGTTCGAACGCCCTCCTCGATCACCTCGAGACGATCGGCTCCGGGGACGAGGACCGCCCCTCTCTCGTCTCCGTCGACGACTAACTCCTTGTCACTCGGACCGTTCGTCTGCCACGCCACGTCCACTGCGACCGTCGATCCATCAGCGCAGCTGATGAAGCCTCTCGCGGCCGCTTCGACCTCGAACCGGCTTCCCGACGGGCTGTGGGTTCTCCCACTGACCGTCTCGATCGGTGGGAACCCGAGGAGGTGGAGCGCGAGGTCGATCGTGTGGGCCCCGATATCGATCAGTGCGCCGCCGCCCGCGACGTCTCGTCGGGTGACCCACTCCCTCCGGACGGGGACCCCTCGTCGTCGGCGGTTGCTCGCTCGGACGTGAGTGATCTCGCCGAATCGGCCTTCGTCGTGTAGCTGTTTGAACCGCTCGACGACACTCCGGTACCGGTTGTGATACCCGACCGTACAGAAGCCGTCCGACTCGGCAGCCGCACGAGCGATCCGGCTCGCGGCCTCCAGGCTGTCGGCCAACGGCTTCTCGACGAGGACGTCGAGATCGTCGTCGAGCGCGTCGGTCGCGTAGCGCTCGTGCGTGTCGTTCGGGGTCGCGACGACCACGGCGTCGGCCGCCTCCAACAGCGCGTGGTGGTCGTCGACCGTCGGCGCCCCGAACCGATCGACGAACCGCTTCCGTGCGATCTCGTCGATGTCCATTCCCACCACCGCGTGGCCGATGTCGTCGAGACGGTCGGCGTGGTGACGCCCTGCAGCGCCGAGACCGATGATCCCGACCGTGAGGTCACCCATGGTGTGGACACGTCCCCCGTGTTCGGTCCCGGCTCGCGTCGTTTCTCGGCAACGGTCCATACGACGCTCCCACTCCGGGGCCGGATGTGGCCGGTGTTCGACGGGGTCCCGGCTCCGATCGGCTACTGACCATCGATTACCGGTCCGTGCCGAGTTCCCATCAACGGGGAGGCGAAAACGACGGCGTATCTCGCGGGACCTTCACCATCGTCGGGTGATCGACCTCACGACCACGGCATCCGTTACGCGAGCGGCCGTGGCGATACGGGTCCGTCTTCGAGGGTCCGGGGAGATATCGAACCGGACTCCCCGATCCCGCGCCGTCCTTCGTCGTGGGCTTTTGTTCGACGATCCGAAACCGGCGTACGATATGACCGACCCCTCGGGGACGTCGTCGCTCGTCCGTCGTTCGATGGCGTTCGGGGTCCTGGTCACCGGACTCGTCGGGCTCTTGGTCCTCGGGGGTACGGACTGGTCGGGGCTCTACGCCGTCGAGTCCGTACCGAACGAGCCCGGCGGCGAACGCGGTGAAACGAGTGAGGGCTCGACGACGACAGCGCTCGAACAGCTCGGAGTTGCGGGCGTATCCGACGTTCTGAGAGGCGATCCGGGAAACCGGGAGCCGTGGGAGGTCCAGTACATGTACGGGGTGTCCCTCGGTGCGGCGGTCTGGGTCGCCCTCAGGCTGCTGGCTCACTGGCGGATCGATTTCCGTACGCTCGCGCTCGAACCCCGCGAGCGACCGTTACCCCTCTTCGAACGAACCCGGGAGAGTCGTATCGACCCCGGTACCGAACCGTCCGACGACGGCCCGTAACGGTGGCGGATCTCCTCACCCACGTCCTCGTGGCGTACGTGCTTGCGACGGTGCTCTCCTGGCGATACGACTGGATCACGCCCCCGCTCGTCACGGTCGCGATGGTCGGCGCGGCGGTTCCCGACCTCACGAGGGTTGAACTCCTCGTGCCGGCCGGGACGATCGAGGCGGTCCTCGGAGTCCCGTTCTCCTGGTCACCGATCCATCGGGTGGGCGGAACCGCCCTGGTCGTCCTCCTCGCCGGTCCACTTGTTTCGGCCGAACACCGCCGCCGGGTGCTGGTCCTGCTCGAGCTCGGAGCGATCTCACACTACGCACTCGACGCCATGATCTACACCGGCTCCGGGCTGACGTGGCCGATGCTCTGGCCACTGACCGACTACCGGTTCGAGGTTTCGGGGTTCTACCGGAGCAGTGACCGGTGGCCCGCACTCGTGTCGGGGCTGGTCGCACTGGTGGTCTGGATGGCGTCTCGACGGCGGTCCACCTCGGAGCGCGATCCCCCCGTACCCGAGCGCCGGTGAGCCGTTCGGTCTCGGAGATCGTTTGTCCTCTCGGGTCCGTTACGGTTCGCGGGGAGACTGGCGACGGACGAAATCGGTATATAACCGTTGCCCGCGCGTGATAGACCGTTGCAACGGCCGGGAACGTATTTCTATACGGCGTATCTGCTGGTCGATCATGACTGCCTACTCGGCGGAGCGCGCGATGGCGGAAGCACTCGAGCTCCTGAGCGACCCCCGACGCGTGCGCGTGCTATCGGTTCTCGACGAGCGTCCGGACGACGAACTCCCGCTCGATGAGGTCGTCGCGAGGGTGCTCGAGTTGGAGGAAGCGACCGGCGAGCGACGTGCAGACCGCCGGTCGATCGCCATCTCGCTCGTCCACGTTCACCTCCCGAAGCTGGAGGCGGCCGGGATCGTCGAACACCGGTTCCGCGAGGGGACGGTTCGGCTCCGAGGGGCGGGAATCGGAGTCGATCGACCGTCGGAGGACCGTCGCGGTGGCGAGCCCGACCGGGGTCGATAGTCCCACTCGGCAGTGTCGGCGATCGGACGTGCAATGGATATGCAATAGTGAGTGGGTTACTTATGGTGACCACCCCTACTGTGTGCCATGGTCACACCGACCGAGCCGAGAACCGGTCCACCGGGCGGCGGGCCGCGCAACGACGGCTGCAGCACCACGACGTCGTTCGACACGTACGGTATCGAGGACGGGAGCGATCTGATACGCGGAACGTACTACCGGCTCGTCGCCGAGGGGATCGAGACTGTCGATCCGTCCGGGCCGTTCTTCGACCGCCTCGCGAACAGCTTCACGCACACGTTCGTCCGACTCGCCGGAACCGACGACCTCCCTCCCGCGTTGGCCGCGGCGATCGAGGACGCGACGGCACGCACCGCCGAAGAGGTGGGAGATGACGCTACGGTCGACCTGCGAACCGGCGTCCTCCCCGCGTTCTACCGTCGTGTCGCCGGGTTTCACTGTGCGTATCGCACGGGGACGACCACGGTACGTCTCCCGCGGAACCGACGCCGGTGACCGTCGAACGCGATATGAGAGGGACGAGAGCCTCTGCGTCGGTCGACGTGGAGAGGAGTACAGCGAGGTCGA
>SKXI01000079.1 GCA_007128515.1 Halococcaceae archaeon
CAGTTTCTCACCCACGACGTCTCGCTCCCCGACGCCGGCATCGTCACACACGTCCACTTCGACCACCTGGACGGCCTGGGCAACACCTACCGCCTCTTCTCGGACCTCCCGGTCTACGCGGCGGACGAGACCGATCCAGTGCTTGGACGGAGCGTCGCCGACACGATCCGGGAGAAGTACGACTACCTCGATCGGATCACGGTCCACGACGAGACGCCGTACGAACCCTTCACTGTCTGTGGCTTCGACGTGACGCTCGTCCCGGTCGACCACCCGCCATTGCTCTGTTACGGGCTCACGATCGAGAACGAGGGAGCGAAGCTCTCGCTTTCGGGCGACACCAGCTACGGGATCGACGACCGGGCGAGGGCGGCGCTCTCGGAGCCCGACCTCCTGCTCGCCGACGCCATCGTCCCCGCCGCGCTCTGCGAGCATCACCCGATCGGTGGGAGCCACCACGACGAGGACGGGGTCCCCCGCACGTTCGGCTCGAAGCACATGACCCGCGAGGGCGCGCTCGCGCTCGCGGACGAGCTCGGTGCCGTCGAAACCCGACTCGTCCACGTCGCACACTTCTACCCGGTCGAGGAGGCGTTCGTCGAGCCGCTGGCGGTCGACGGCGAACGGTACCTCCTCTGAGACGGGCCGCTGTTTCCGTGTATCGGTCGGACCGGGAGGTGGGTACCGTCGTTCGGGTGATCCACCCCGCGCCTCGGTCGACGAGTCGTCCGAACCGGCTACCAGAGTCGGCTCCTGTACCGTTTCAGAAGGTTTATGCGTCGAACCGTCCAGCACTCGACAATGCCAGGTCGGCGGGAGGTGCTGCTCTCCGCCGTGGCAGTGGGATGTCTCGCCGGCTGTCTGGACGACGACGCCGGCGACGTGGACGGTGGAGAGCAGTTCGACGGGGCGTCGGACGACGACACCTCGGGATCGGACGACGAGCCGGGAGCGACGGGTTCGGACTCGGGCGACTCCCCGGAGACCGACGACGCCTCCGAGGACGGGGGTGACGGAGTCGAGGGGGACGGAGAGGAGGCCGACGACGATGAGGCCGACGGGGACAGGGAGGCCGACAACACCCCCAGGGACCACCCGCTCGCGACCGACCTCGCATCGCTCCCGACCCGGGGCGATCCGGCGACGGCGACGGCGACGATCGTCGAGGTCTCCGACGTCAGCTGTCCGCTCTGTCGCGAGTTCCACGAGGGCGCCTACGAGGAGCTCTCGGCCGAGTACATCGACGACGGCGACCTCGCACACGTCTACCGGGCGGTTCCGGGCCTCGATACGGGCTGGAACGTGCCGGCGACGCACGCGCTCTACGAGCTGCTCGACCGCGAGGGGGAGGCGGCGTTCTGGTCGCTCGCGGAGTTCTACTACCGCGAGCAGGACGGGTTGAGTGAAGCGAACGTTCTGGAGCGAACCGAGGGGTACCTCCCCCGGATCACGGACGACGGAGCGGCGGTCATCGACGCGGCGGAGACGGAGAGACACACAGGGATGATAGACGACACGATCGCTGCGGCGACCGAGGCGGGAATCGAGGGGGTACCGACGTTCTACCTGTTCAGGGAGGGCGAGTACCTGACGACCATCGAGGGCAACCAGAGCGCGGAGGTGTTCGAGAATGCGCTCTCGCTCTAGCTGGCTGCCGATCCGCTCGGCCGACTGGCGGCGGATGGGCCGGACGACCCGGCTCGTGCTCGTGAGCCCGCTGTACGCGGCCATCGCGACGGTCACCGGACTGCTCGGGATCACCACGTTCGTCGTCGCCCAGAACGTCGCGCTCGTGCGCGATCTCGTGATCTTCGGGCCGCTACCGATGGAGAACAGGGTAGGGATCCTCGTGAACCTCTACCCGTTCGTCGGCGACGGCTTCGGCACCCTGTCGGCGACACTGCTGGTGCTGACCGGCGTGCTCACGGGAACGAACATCGCGCTGCTGGTCTACCACCTGCGCGAACACAGCCTCTCGCTCGGCGCGAGTTCGGGAAGCTTCGGCGGCGTCGTGCTGGGGACGCTCGGCGCTGGCTGTGCGGCCTGCGGCTCGGCGGTGCTCGCCGGCTTCTTCGGTATCCTCGGCGTCTTCGGCATCTCGGTGGCGCTCCCCCTGGACGGGATGGAGTTCGCACTCGCCGCGCTCGTCGCGCTCGTGCTCTCGCTGCACTGGCTCGCCGACGGGATGCGCGGGGCGACGATACGCGGCTGTCCGATCGACGTTCGGGACTGATCGAGGAGACGGACGTTCTCGCCCATCGACCGTACCTCCAGCACCGAGCGTACCTTTCGGAGACGTGACTACCGGGACCTATGGCCGATTCGGGAGTCGATCGTCCCTCCTCGTCGTCGCGATCGGACCGCTCGAAGGGACTGCTCGAAATCCTCGCGAGTATCCTCGCGTTCCCACACAGGGGGTTCGCGGGCTGTACGGAGAGCACCGGGTGCTGATCGCCGGGTACTTCGCGAGCAGAGAGGTACCGAGAACTCGCCTCCCTCTAACCGTTCACCGAAACCGATCCAGCCCGACCTGCTCGCGAACCCTTCCCTCCGGCTCCGCGACCCACGGCGAGTTCGCCGCCCGATCCGTCGCCGCGTCGAAGTCCGGTACCGAACCCTCCCCGTAGCCCGGACAGTCCGGCCCACAGCCCGCCGGGTTCACCACCTCGTCGTAGTGAGTACAGTACGGGAGCCCGGCGGACCCCGCGAGGCGACCGACCTCGGCGTTCGCACAGGCCGGAAGCGCCGGCCGCCAGCCCTTCCCGTAGGCGCGCTCGGCGATCCGTCGCCGTTTTCGTGCCTTCTCGCTCGCCGAGACGACCGCCACGTCCGTCCGCAGCGGCGCTCGATCCAGGATCTCGATCCCCGGCTCGGTCGGTGACAGCGGCGTGGGCTCCCGGACCACCTCGATCTCCTCCCGAACCCGCCAGACACCGACCTCCTCCGGGATCCGGTTCAGGTGCGCCCCGGTGACGTAGCTCTCGGTCGCGAGGATCACCCGGTCGACGAGCCCGAGGCTCACGTCGGTCCGGAGCTGTCTCACCAGGTCGCCAGGCGCGGCGAGGTCGGGTTTGTTCTCGATCGCCGTGATCTCGCCGAACCAGTCGGGGTAGCGGACCGTCTGTCGCACGCGCTCGCGCCCGTTCCGTCGCTCGCGCTCGAGGAAACCCACATCGACCGCCCGGTCGACCGCCTCCCGGGCGAACTCCGGGTGGGCGTCGATCAGCCCGCGCGGATCGCGTGCGCGGCCGACGCCGACCTCGGCCTCGATGACGAGCGGCGGGATCGTCTCGGGGGTGATCGCCGCACGGACGTCGAACTCGGGGCCGGGTTCGATACAGACCACGTCGAGGATGCGGTTTCCGGGCGTACGGACAGCCCCGCCGAGCTGTCGGGAGACGACCCGCTCGCCGTCCTCCAGTCGGGCACAGAGCGTGAGTTCGAAGGCGTACTCCGTCACCGGTTTCCCGGAGACACCGGGGGGAGAAAAGCTCGTAGGGATCGTCGGAGCCACCCGGATCTCTCGGGCGTACACACCACCGATCTCGTTCGGTTCGCGGACGGGAACCGACGAGTTTCACCGCCGACCCCCGTTACTCCCGCCCGACGACGACCTCGCTGGGATCCGTGACCGTCACGCGCTCGGGGTAGGGAAACGAGACGAGACGGCCCGACTCCCCCTCGGGGAGCTGTCCGGTGTCGTCGCTCATGACCAGCGAGTCGTCGCTGATCTCGGCCGAGCGAGCGCCCCTGATCAGGATCGGCATCGCGGCCTGGACGGCGATGGTCTCGGGTCGATCGATCCTGGCGAGGTCGCCCTCGGCCGAGATCCGATCGTGACCGTGGACGATGACGACCGCCGGATCCGTGAGCGCGAGCGACTCCGGTGCCGAGACGGTCATCACCGTCCGCTCTTCGGCCCGGCCGACCGGTGGAGGACCGTCGTCGGCGGGGCGGCCGACCGGGCGTGTCACGAGTCTGCCGACCTGTCTGAGATAACAGAGGAGACAGCAGTCTTCGATCCGGCCGTGGTAACAGCCCGGCCGGTAGTCGGGGAAGTGACGCCGCCCGTCGGGGCCGCGCTCGACGCCGAAGGCTCCTCGCTCCATCGACCGAAAAAAGCGTCAGGGAACGTAAATACTAACTGGCCGTGAAAGCGAAAGCGACACCCGATCGACCACGGCCTGCGGTCGGGCGTGTCGGGAGAGACACGGTGACGGACCGGATCGATAGTCGTATCCGGTTCCCGTCTAAGCTCCCGACATGCAACGACGACTCCCGACGCGGCGCGAGGTGCTACTCGCGGTCGGGGCGGCCGGTACGGTCGGTACCGCCGGCTGTCTCGGCGACGGCGGCGGCGACGAGGGTGACTGTTCCGGCGAGCAGCGCGAGGTCGACGTGCCGACGCTGGGCGATCCTGACGCGGGCATCGAAGTAGAGGTCTACGAGGACTACGCCTGCCCCTCCTGTCGGACGTACGAACTCGACGTCGCCCCCGCGATCAAAGAGCAGTACGTGGAGACGGGGGAGGTGAGCTACCGGGCGCACGACTTCCCGATCCCGGTCGACGACGAGTGGTCGTGGAAGGTGCCGAACGCCGCGCTCGCGGTGCTCGAGGACGCGGGCGAGGAGGCGTACGTAGCGTTCGGCGCCGAGGTTTACGAGCACCAGGGGAGCTACACCGAGGACACGATCGCGGAGCTCGCCGCCGACCACGACGCGGACGAGGGGGCTGTGCGGGAGGCGATGGAGGAGGAGCCGTTCTGCGAGCAGATCGTCGAGAGCCGTCAGGCGGGTATCGACCGGGGCGTCGAGGGCACCCCGACGGTCGTGGTCGACGACGAGTTCGTCGAGGACTGGAGCGTCGAGGGCGTGAGCGAAGCGATCGAGGCCCAGCGATGATCAGCGCCGGTCGAGGAGCGCGAGCGCCGCGAACGAGATAGCTGCACCTGCCTCCGCGAGTTTCGAGACCAGCGCGAGCGTGTCGTCGGCGAGGTGGTCGATCAGCACCGCGGTCGCCGGGCCGTCGTGGCCGTGGTCGTGCCCGTTGTGGTCGTGGCCGTGTCCGTCGTCGTGGTCGTCTCCGTGGCCGTTGTGGTCGTGGCCGTGTCCGTCGTCGTGGTCGTCTCCGTGGCCGTTGTGGTCGTGGCCGTGCCCGTCGTCATCGTGGCCGTGATCGTGGCTATGGTCGTGACCGTGATCGTGGCTATGGTCGTGACCGTGACCACTGAGGTCGAGTCCCGTCGTGGCCTCGACGACGCCGAAGGCGTGGACGTCGGCGTAGGCGATCAGATAGAGCGCCATCACGCTCGCGCCGACGACGTAGACGGTCATCGGCGCGAGGACGCCCGTGACGTAGGTCGCGACGAGAACGTAGGCGATCACGGTGGCGACGAGCATCGAGAGCGGCCTGAGCCCGCCCTCGGTTCCGAGGACGAGCCACTCGTAGAGCCCCGAGAGGCCGAGGCCGAGGTGGACGGTCGCGGAGACGAGGACGAACGCACCCGCCGCGTAGGCGAGCGGGGGGATCGATCGCGGCTGCACAGCACCAGAACGATCGCTGGACGTATGCCGTTCGTGGTTCGGTTCTCGAAAACGGGCCGCCCTCGCCGCTCATACTGTCGGCTGTAACTCTGTGGAGATTCTCTCCACCCCGTACTGGCGAGGATCTTCAACCACGTACAGCCGACAGTATCAGCCGTCGGTTCGCTCGGTCGCGATCACGGAGAGCGCCCCGTCGATCCGCACCGAGAGCGTCTCGGTTCCGAGAGCGATGTCGATCCGGATCTCCCAGGGATCCTCAGAGAGAACGGTCAGGGCGTCGTCGCCGACACACCACTCCAGTCGCCAGTACGGCACCCGACAGAGATCGACCCCGTGTTCTCTGTGGAAGGCGACGACCCCGGAGTGATCGAGCAGCGTCAGTCCGATCGGCGAGTGGAGCCGGTGACGACACTGTTCGCAGCGGTGGACGACCGAGACGCCAGCGGCGAAACGCTCATGATCGCGGACGAACCGGGTCCGCATCCGGCCGTTGCACTCGTGACAGACGCCGTCGGCGGCCAGACAGTGCAGGTGACGGACCCGCTGGTTGAACGCGTCCATCACCTCATCCCGGCTCCGATCGGTGAACCCGCCCGGCGGGAACGGGTACCGTCCGAACCGGGTTTCACAGTCCGCACAGTCGATCGAGAACCGTTCGTCGGCGTACCGTGCCCGGAGGTCGCCGCCACACGCGACACACGACGCGTCGAGCGCGAACGGCTCGATCGCCGGCGTCTCGACGAACGAGCCCGAGAGCACGGCGCGGACGACCTTCTCGCCCGCGTAGCGGAGTTCGTACCCGCCCTCTCGCTGGCGGACGAACGCGTCGGTGAGCTTCTGCAGGTGGTAGTTGAACTGGGCGCTGTCGCGCAGGCCGACCGCTCGATGGAGGTCGGTGAA
>SKXI01000403.1 GCA_007128515.1 Halococcaceae archaeon
TCCGGACGATCGGCCCCCGTTGTTAACTCACCTGCCGAAAACGGGGTGATGTTACCAACGACGTGGGTTCCGATGGCAGGACGAGTTATCAACCCGTGGCCCATACCGTCGGTCGTAATGTCCGCCTGTTGTGACCCGATCTGTAGCTGTGACGACGTGTGTACGTGCGAGGACGACTGCGACTGCGCGTCCTGCTGACCCGTCAGAACCGACTCCGAACCACTCCCGGTTTCAGAACACACCCGACGAGCGCCAGCGCTCCGCTGCCCTTCCGTCGCTTCCTGACGGCTGGTCGCCAATCCGTTTTATTAGTCCGGTCGGTGTGTCTCCGGTATGCTGTCGTGGGATCGACCCGTCGAGATCTTTCGCGACCAAGGGGTGGTGGCCCTCGGAGCGAAGACGGCGCGTCTCCTCGGACACAGGCTGATCGACGCCTACTGGGTGGGTCGTCGGTCGCGTCCGATCACGGTCGCCGGCGTGACGGCGACGTTCCCGATCGACGACCGCCACGAGTCCTACCGGCTCCGTCGGTCGCTGTCGCTCGAACGCCCGATGCTCCGTGACCTGCTCACGTCGCTCAGACCGGACGACGTCTTCTACGACGTCGGCGCCCACGTCGGGCTCTACAGCTGTTTCGCCGCGCAGGTCATCGGCGGCGACCGGGTCGTCGCGTTCGAACCGGACCCGGAGAACGTCGAGACGCTCTGTCGAAACCTCTCGTACAACGCCGACGGCGCCAGGGTGCTCGACTGTGCGCTCGCGTCGCGCGCCGGGACCGTCCTGCTCGATGGGGAGGACGACCCGTTCCGGAGCCGTGGCTCGATCGTCACGGATGGGGGAGGGAACGCGATCGTCGTCGAGCAACGGACGGGCGACGTACTCGTGGCACGTGGGCTGATCCCGCCACCGACGGTGCTCAAGATCGACGTCGAGGGTGCGGAGTCGCTCGTCATCGACGGTCTCTCGGAGTCGCTCGCCGACGAGCGATGTCGACTCGTCTACTGCGAACTCCATCGGCCGGCCGAGCGACGCCCGTCGACCGAGGACTGTGGGTCGACCCCGGAAGCGGTGACCTCACGCCTCCGATCGCTCGGGTTCGAGACGGAGGTGCTCGACGACCGGAACGCTGAGGTGCTGTTGAAAGCGCGACGCCCGGCCTGAGCGGAGGGGCTCACCCACACGGCTCGATCGGGTCGTCGTCCTCGATCGTCGCTTCGCACGTCTCGCCGCCATCGACGTTCGCGGAGACTTCGAGGGGGTACTCCCGCTGACCGGCTGTCGAGAGCTCTACGGTGACGGTGCCCTCGTTCCCCTCGGCCAGTACTTCGTCCTCACGGTTCCCGTACTCGACGACGAACTCCACGCCGTCCGCCTCGTCGTCGAGTTCGTACTCGAACGTCACCGCGGTCGGCTCGCCGTCCTGCTCGGTCGCCTGGGCCGTCAGTTCCTCGAACCGGACGTCCCCGTCGTCGGGTTCGTCGTCGTTCAGTGGACCTGCCCCTTGCCCCTGTCCTCCGGTGCAGTCGTACTCGAACTCGACGGTTCGCGTGAGCGATTCGACGGTGGCGCTCGCCGTGGTCGCCCGGTCGATGACGACGGTGAGCGTGCCCTCGCCGTCACCCGGTATCCCGGGTCCACACTCGAGGGCGAGCCCGGTCCGGTCGCCGGGCTCTATCGGGGGGTCGTCGAACCCGTCCGCGACCTCGACCGGATCGTTGCCGTCCAGTTCGACCTCGACGTCGAGCTCGTCGATCGGCTCACCGGCGTTGTTCACGAGCCTGAGCACGGTCGTCTCCCCGTCGCCGTCGACGGTTTCGCCGGTCTCCTCGAAGCCCACGAGTCCGCCGTCGTCGCTGACCGAGGCGGTCAGCCCGCGGTCGGATTCGACGACGCTCAGTCCGAACGTCGGTCCGGCGACGAGGAGGACCCCGACACAGAGACAGACCAGACCCACGGCGAACAGCGGCCGCATCAGGGTGGACGCTCCATCTTCCCGAGCCGGTTGGTCCGGTTGGTGTAGCTGTGGACCGCGGCGCTCGCACCGAACAGCACGACTACCCCCATCATCCAGGCCAGCTCGGGTACCAGGTGGGTCGGAACGAGGCCGGTCCAGAGGCCGACGATCACGCAGAGGGCGATCCCGGAGAGCCCGAGGTAGTACGTCGCCCACGGGACCGAGTCTCCGGGGACGACGTCGAGGTAGACCTCGAGGCGTTGCGCCTCCTCGGTCAACTCCGCCTCACGCCCGTCGTACTCGATGATCCCGGACTCGGCGAGCGTCGGGAGGTGTGTCTGCTGGAGCGAGGTGTAGATCCGCTTTCGCTCCGCGGAGGTCAGTTCGGCGCGCTCCTTGTCGAGCTCCCAGGCGGCGACGTGCTCGGCGAGGTCGGAGAGGCTCACCGGGCCCTCCTCTCGCTTGCAGATGTGGATCGCGTACCGACGCCGATGGCTACTCAGGATGGAGAACAGTTCGCTTTTCGAATGTGTCGTCTCGCTGTTCGTCTCCATCGCTTCTCGGAGAACGCTACGAAATTCGGAGGGATATGGCTTCCGGGTAGATACGCACGACACAACCGCCTTTCAAGCAGTGCTTTCCAGAGAGAAAGGGAGACATTACAAAGGTAGTATGCTTCCATTACTCTCGTAGGAACGCGTGGTAATCGGTCCATACGATCACGTGTTCGGAGTACTGATACAATGAATCTGAACAGGCGGAACGTGTTGCTGGGACTAGGGACGATGACGATCGGCGGCGGGGCGGCCTTCGGGTCGGGGGCGTTCAGCCAGGTCGAAGCCGAGCGATCGGTGACCGTCGACGTGGCCGAGGACTCGGACGCGTTGATCGCGCTCGCGGCGGGCGACTCCGCGTACGTGAACGAGGACGACGGCGGCCTGATCGTGATCGACCTCGGGAGCGAGGCACTCGGCGACGCCGACGGGCTGAACCTCGGGGCCGTCACGACGCTCACGGAGGCGCTCTCGGTGACGAACAACCACGACGAGGCGGTGGAGCTCACGATCGACGGGGTCGAGAGCGACGGTATCGAGGTCCGGTTCGAGGACAGCGAGGATGGGGGAGGGATCGACGGTTCCACCCTCGACGACGGGGCGACGCTCGACCTCGACATCGTGATCGACACGCACGGGGCGAACGCGGACTCGCAGATCGACGAGACCGTGACCGTCGTCGCGGAGTCGACGGACTGAGGCGTGTCTCCCGGTCCGACGCACCGTAGCGGTAGCCACCTCAGAGAGGGACGGCCGTGAACGGAACCCTCCTCGGACGAGCGCTCTCCACGCTCGCCCTGGTCGTCGTCGTCGCGATGCTCGTCGGGGCCGCGCTCGGCCAGCCGGTCGGGCTCGGCTACGTCGCGAGCGGGAGCATGGAGCCGACGCTCTCGACCGGCGATGGCTTTCTCGCCGTTCCGAGCGCGTTCGTCGAGGTCGAAGAGGGTGACGTCGTCGTCTTCGAGGCGCAGGAACTCCACGACGGTGGCCTGACGACCCACCGGGTCGTCGGCGAGACCGACCAGGGCTACGTGACGCGCGGTGACGCCAACCCGTTCACCGACCAGGACGGCCCGGAGCCGCCGGTCACGGACGACCAGGTGGTCGCGGTCGCCCCGCAGATAGACGGCGAGGTCGTCTCGATCCCGCACCTGGGGACCGGCGTACTGGCGTTGCGGGCCGCGGTCGAGGGTATCGGTCCCCTCGGCGGGAGCGCGGGTCCGCTCCTCGTCTGGCTCGGGCTCGTCCTCACCGGTGTCGCCCTCCTCTCGAACCGGGGGGCGGTACAGCGGACGACCGACCGCTCGCGCTCGCGTCCGGGGGTGATCGGAACGCGGACGCTCGTCGTCGTGGTGGTGTTGCTCGTCGTCATTCCCGTCACCGCGGCGATGGTCGTTCCCGGGAGCGTACACACCTTCGGGATCGCCAGTACGACCGCCGACTCCGACGATCCGCTCGCGATCGAACCGGGAGAGAGCTCGACCGTCGAGCACACGCTCCACAACGACGGCGTCGTTCCGGCGGTCGCCGTCCTCGAACCGACCAGCGAGGGGATCGCCCTCGAGTCGGATCGGCGCTCGCTTCCGGCGCGGTCCTCTGAGTCGGTCGCGGTCACGCTCTCCGCCCCGGACGAGGAGGGCGAGTACTACCTGTCGTTCACCGAACACCGCTACCTCGCGGTGCTCCCGCCCGCGGTACTGGTGTGGCTCCACGGCGTCCACCCGCTGCTCGCGCTCTCGGCGGTCAACCTCGTCGCCCTCTCGGGCTTCCTGGCGCTCGCGGCGGTCGTGGCAGGGCTGCAGCCACAGCGGATCCGTTCGTCCACGACACCCCTCGCGGTCCGACTCAGACGAACCGTCCTCGCCTGGTGGGAGCGTCTGTGAGCGCCGAACGTGTACGTATAGCCGATACGTTTACCCGCCTCGCGACGTACTCTCGACAGATGCCCTCCACGAAGCGACGCGACCGGGTCCGTGATCGACCGGTCGTGAGACTCCACCCGATCCGGCCGGAGGGTCCCGAGTGACGCTCTCCCCCCGATCCCGACTGCTGCTCGCACGCCACGGTCGGACGGTCGCGCTCTCGCTCGCCCTGCTCGCCCTGCTCGCGCTCCTCCTCTCGGGAATGTCCCTCGCCGTCCCCGGGACCGCCGAGGTCTCGGAGGAACGGGACCGGGAGACCGTCACGACCGACGTCCGAACGAGCGCGACCGTTACCGCGGACGACTCGCTCTACGGGAGCGGGACGACCGTCGAGGACGCCTCCCGGTACCTGCTTTCGGACATGCCCGAACTCGCCATCGAGGTGCGAACGGGAGCACCGGAGGGGAGCGAGGTCAGCCACGAACTCGTCCTCGTGACGACCGCGAGCGCGGACGAGGAGGCGTTCTGGGAGGACCGCGAGACCCTGATCGAGGAGACGCACACCGTGGGTGAGGAACCCGCCACGTCGAGCGCCGCCGTCGACATGCGCGAACTCTCCGAGTCGGTCGAGGAGACCGACGATCGGCTCTCGAACGTCGGGAGCATCGACCTCGCCCTCGAACTCCGGACGACCTACGACACCGGGACCTACACCGACGAACAGCGCTCGTCCGTTCCGCTCGAACTCACCGCCGACGCCTACTGGCTCGACGGCTCGCTCTCGGAGGAGTCCGAACACAGCGAGGTCGTCACGCGCGAGGTCGAGGAGGAGCCGGACCTCCTCGCCGCGGCCGGGCTCGCGCTGCTCGGTCTGGTCTCGGGCACCGGCGCGGCGTTCGCGTGGCGACACCGGGAGGACGCGGTCGACGTCGGGGCGCTCACCCAGCAGGTCCACAGCCGACGACACGCGGAGTGGATCTCTCGCGGCCAGATCCCGATGTGGATGAGCAAGGACTACGTCCGACTCGACACCCTGGAGGACGTCGTCGACGTCGCCATCGACACCAACCAACGGGTCGTCCACGACACCGAACGCGACCTCCACGCGGTGATCCAGGGCGAGGTCGTCTACTACTACTCGCTGTCCGGCACCTGGGAGGAGGTCGCCTGGCCGAAGATGGACATGAGCGGGTTCGAGGGACCGGAACTCGACGGGGAGTGGGAGCCGGCGTCGCTCGGCGGGGAGGGGTGGGCCGACGATCTGGATCCCGAAGACGAGGCTAGCTGGGAGGACCTCTGATCGGCACGACAGCTGCCACACACCTCCGGCCTCGTCACGTACGGTCCGGTTTCGGCACTGATCGACGACGGTCGGATTCTCTACGCTCGGGGCTCGTGAAACTCGAGGCCCGAGACCCGCGAGACGTGGTCGTCACACGCGATCAGTTCGCCGCCGAGCGGCCGCGCGACGCCGGTGATCAGCGTATCGGGAGCGGGGATCGGCTTGCCCCGGTCGTCCTCACGAGGAGCACGATGGGATTCGAACCGGAGCCAGACGGTCGGCCTCGCTTCGCTCGGCCGCTGCGACTGGCAGGGCTCGAACCCATCTCGGTCCGTCCGACACGCCTCGCTGTCGCTCGGCGGTCGTACGAGCACGATGGGATTCGAACCGAAGGGAGACGTTCCGGGTCGCTCACTCCGTTCGCTTCCCGGGCTGCGACTCCCAGGATTCGAACCCATCTCGGTCCGTTCGTTGTTCCTCGCGTCCGCTCGTCACAAACGAACGAGCACGATGGGATTCGAACCGGAGCCGGACGGTCGACCTCGCTCCGCTCGGCCGCTGCGACCGGCAGGGCTCGAATCCCACGTGAGTCTGCTCTTCGCTCCTCGCGTCCGCTCGTCGCAGAAGAGCGAGCACGATGGGATTCGAACCCATGACCATCGGATTAGAAGTCCGACGCTCTGTCCTAGCTGAGCTACGTGCCCTCGTCATCCGCTTCTCGCCGGGCGAAGAAAAACTGTCGGATACGAA
>SKXI01000383.1 GCA_007128515.1 Halococcaceae archaeon
GCCGTCGATCCGACCAGGTTCGAAACGTCGTAGTATCCGGGAGAAGACGGGGTCCGAGACCGTCCGGGCGGAGGCACCGGACGGAAACCGTGCTCGACGAGGGTCGTCCCGGGTGCGGCGTTCGGCTCGAACCGCCTACCGGCGTGGATTCCGATGTGTTTTCACCCCGCTCTCACTACTCGCGACCATGGAGAGTGAGCTTCGGGAACGGATCGAGCGCGAGGCAGAGAGACACGCGCTCTACAACGCGGTGAAACACGAGGGCGAGGCGGAGGTCGGCGCGATCATGGGACCGTTGATGGGCGAGAACCCGGAGTTCCGACCCCACGGCGGCGAGATCCCGGGAATCGTCGGTCCGGTCGTCGCGTCGGTGAACGAGCGCTCGCCCGACGAACGCCGCGAGCGCCTCGAAGCGCTCGCGCCCGAACTCGTCGCCGAACTCGAGGCCGAGGCGGCAGCCGAGAGCGAGGAGCGAACGCTCTCGGACCTCCCGAACGTCGAGGCGTACGACGAGGTCCGGATGCGTCTCGCGCCGAACCCGAACGGGCCCTGGCATCTGGGCCACGCCAGGATGCCCGCGGTGATCGGTACGTACAAGCAGCGCTACGACGGTTGGATGTGCTGTCGGTTCGACGATACGGATCCGGAGACCAAGCGGCCGGACCTCGACGCCTACGACGCGATCCTCGACGCCATCGAGTACCTCGGCTTCGAGGCCGACGACGTGGTGAGAGCGAGCGACCGACTCGAGACCTACTACGACCACGCGAGGGAGCTGATCGAACTGGGCGGGGCGTACACCTGTGACCTGCCCGCGGCGGAGTTCTCCGAGCTGAAGAACGCTGGCGAGCCCTCCCCGAACCGGGAGAAACCTCCCGACGAGACGATGGCGGAGTTCGAGGCGATGATCGACGGCGAGTACGGCGCCGGCGAGATGGTACTCAGGGTGAAGACCGATATCGAGCACAAGAACCCGGCGCTACGCGACTGGGTCGCCTTCCGGATGGTCGACACGCCACACCCGCGCGAGGAAGCCGCCGTCTACCGGTGCTGGCCGCTGCTCGACTTTCAGAGCGCGATCGACGACCACCTCACCGGGATCACGCACATCGTTCGCGGGATCGACCTCCAAGACTCGGCGAAACGCCAGCGGTTCCTCTACGACTACTTCGACTGGGCGTACCCCGAGGTGATGCACTGGGGGAAGGTCCAGGTCGACGCCTACGACGTGAAGATGAGCACCTCGCGGATCCGGGAGCTGATCGAGGCGGGCGAGCTGGACGGGTGGGACGACCCGCGCGCGCCGACGATCGAGAGCGTGCGCCGTCGCGGGATCAGGGGCGAGGCGCTCACGGAGGCGATGGTGGAGCTCGGGACCTCGACGAGCGACGTCGACCTCGCGATGTCGACGCTCTACGCGAAGAACCGCGAGCTCGTCGACGACGAGGCCGATCGGTACTTCCTCGTCAGGGACGGGGTCGAGCGAACGATCATCGGCGGCCCGGAGACCGCGACCCCTCCCAGACACCCGAACCACGAGGACCGAGGCGTCCGCGAGATCCCCGTCGGCCCCGGTGTACTGATCGAAGGCGAGGACCTCCCGGGACACGGCGAGCGGGTCTGGCTGAAGGGCCTGGGCTGCGTGCGTCACACCCGCGACGCCTTCGAGTTCACGGGAGAGGACATCGACGTGGTTCGGGAGGGCGACGTCGACGTGATCCACTGGGTGCCGGCCGAGGAGAGCGTCACGGTGACGCTCAGGACGCCGGACGCGGACGTAGAGGGGCTGGCGGAGCCAGGATTCGAGGGAACAGGGGTCGGGGAACTCGTCCAGTTCGAGCGGGTCGGGTACGCCCGTGTCGACGCTCACGAGGGCGACGGATCGGTCGCGTACTTCGCCCACCAGTAGCCGAACCGTCCGCGAACGCGATTACGACCGACCGAGGCCCGATCGCGGTTCTCTCCCGGAGTTCGGCCGGATACTGGCCCGAGCCCGTCCCGGATGGCCGATCCGGTTCGGGCCCGCCGTGGGGCTCGTAGGGATAATCGGAGTCGAGCGCATCTCTCGGGGGAACACACCACCGGTGTCGTTCGATTCGGGGTCGAGGAACGGCGAGTTCCTCCGACGAACCCTATCAGGTGTATCGATCGGGTAAGACGGCTTCGCCGCCGGGTCGATCGATGCCCCATCCGGCCGCGCTCGCCGTGTCCGTCCGTCGTTCCAACCCCACGAGGCCGTCCTCGACGGTGTAGGTCCGCTGCCCGTCCGAACACGGGAACACCGCTTCGATCCCGTCGCCGTCGTAGATGACGAGACAGAGCAGTGGAACGCTGACAACGCTCCGTGTGTCCTCCGAGACGATCGTCCCCGTCTCCCGCCGTTCGAACCCGGGCGCGAGGCTGTAGCCGGATTCTTCGGCCCAGTCTACGACCTCGTCGTAGGCGCGACGGGATCCGGTTCGGTCCTCGCCGGTGGGGATCAGGTCCCCCCAGACCTCGAACTCGATCGACTCCACGGACCCGTCCTCGGCGAGCCTGTCCAGACGCTCGACCGTTCGTCGGTGGAGCTCGGCGATGTCCCTCGGTGCCGCCGAGCGCGTGTACAACCTGACGGTCCAAGCAGCGTTATTCATAACGTAACTCGCCTCTCGATCAATATCGAGCCCATTTGTCTTAATATTTTGGTTTACGTTAAAAATGGACCGGGAGCCGGGGGACACGGTGACTTCGGAGTCACGGGGTCGGCGACTCCGACCGGGACCGTTCCGGAACGGATCCCTGCCGGTGAGCGTCCGTAACGGGTCGTGCCCAAGGGCCGCACGTGTGGAATCCGATAAGAGATGTAGTGGGTTCGTCATGTCTCGTGGTTTCGAGTCGTATTGGGGCGTCATAGAACGGTTCTCACACCTGGTCTCGAACGATCGGTACAGGGGAAACGAACTAACACATCGGATCGTGACTTATCCACCGAGTGGCAGGAAACCCGTGTAAGATGTAAAGGGTGAGTGCAGCACGGTGGTTGCATTTATTCCGTTGTAGATGTGCTGAACTAGCCCTGAGAACCAGTCTGCATACTGGGAGAGAGTAGGATGGAACAAAGAGTGGTTTTAGCTTCCCGAGGACACGTACGATCCACTCAGAAAAGATGTGATATGAAGCGTCGAAAGTTCCTTTCTGGGTGTGGGTGTGCCGCATCACTGGTTACCGCTGGGTGTATTGATGAGTTTTCAAACGACGACTCTACTGATGAAGAATCAATTCCCGATGATGAAGAGTCAGATGGGGCTAATGGGTCGAGGAACGAAGACGAGGAGTATGAATCGTTCTACGAGCTTCAAATCAATGCACCTGAAGAGAGCCCTGACGAGTTAGATAGTTGTAAGTTCGAAGACCTTCCTGAGGGTGCACAGACGGAATTTGAGAACGCGATAGCAGAAGCAGAGTTCGAAACAGAGGGTCGTGTCATCCACCGTCTGGATGACCGCCCGGAGATGCTTGATACCGATTGCCATGGCCAATTTATCGAATTCAAAGGCGATTATTACGAGGTGAATGTGATTTCTGCCGGTGGATGATCGAGAAGCGCTGCCGTTTCTCCGTGTATCGACCGATTGGAGGATTTCAATCTCAATCCCGTATGCGAGATACGCGCTCTGTATCTCGCACGGCTCGCTCAATCTATACCACGAGTGTCACGAACGGCGTGCGACATCCAGAGGATCGATGCAGCAAGTGAAGACCGAACGTTCCGCGGTCGGGCTGGTAAACCAACTGGCCAACCGAACTTCGTATCGAACACCTCCGAAAAATCAGAAGCTGAGTGCTACCCCGTTAGTGCGATTCACTGACGAAGGAGAGTACCTCGTCGGTGAAGCGAACCGGTGCGGTGAGCGGTCCAGCGTGTCCCTGGCCGTCGAAGGTGACGACGCGGGTGTTCGGAAGCGCGTCGTCGAGCGCTTCGATCGCCGAATGATACCACTCGGGGCTCTCGCTACCGGTCAAGAGCAATGTCGGCGTGGTCACGTCTGCGAAGCGGGCGGGATCGAACTCGTATTCCGGGATCCTCGCGTACTTCGGAAGCAGTGTTGGGAACCGCTCTACATACTCCTCCCACGTGGGCGCTGATCGAAATGCGTCCATTTCTTCCGACGTCCATCCCGCGATTTCTTCGAGGAAGAATACGTACCCCTGCTCGAGTTCTCCGGCTTCCAGCAGCGACCTCATTTCGGTGCGATCCTCATCGGAGATGCTCCCTTCATCAACCAGCATGGCGGGTTCGTACAGAACGAGCCCGCTGAGATTGTCGGTTCGCAGGGCCGCTTCCGAGCTATAGAAGCCGCCGGCGGAATGACCGAGGAGGGTCACCGGTTCGTCGATCGACTCGACGACCGCAGCCACGTCCTCGAACTCCCGTTCCGGTTCGTACTCCTCGGCATCACCGCTCCCGCCACGCCCTCGACGGTCCATCGCGTAGACCGTGGCGTCCTCCGCGAGGGTGGAACGGACGTCGGAGAGTTCCCATACTCTGTGGTCAGCGCTGGCACAGTGGACGAGGACGAGCGGTGGCCCGCTTCCCGTCCGTGCAAACGCGATTTCAGTCCCATCCGCGGAGGTGACGGTTTCCATTTCAGTCGTTTCATCTGGTGGTGTTGACTCGGTCATGCCCGCGTTCCCCGGTGGCTCCCTATTCGTGCCAGTTACATGACGGTAACTACTGCGAAATTTGCAGACGGTGAAAGAGACGCAACGGGTGACGAATCAGGCGTGACCGATGTGCGCCCTGTATCTCGCACGGCTCCCTTGATCTATACCACGAGTGCCACATACGGCGTGCGACATCCAGAGCGTGTATTCATCATCGGAGCAGCAGTCTCGTTCGGCGTCCAATACTGGTTTGTGGTAACAGTTAACATACCTCCCTTCGAAGGAGAGTGGGTGGTGTTTCCTGAGGGACGTGTGGAAGAGCTCGCGGTGACACTTGTCGGGGGGAGCGCCACTCACAGGGGGAGATACGATGGGAACAGCAACCCAACCTGTCGACTCGACACTCGAATCATTCAGCGAACGCGTTCGTGGGGAGGTCCTCCAGCGCGGCGACGACGGCTACGACGAGGCACGGGAGATTTGGAACGCGATGATCGATCGCAAACCGGCGATCATCGTCCGATGCCGGGGTACTGCCGACGTACTGGCCGCCGTGGATTTCGCCCACGAGCAGGACTTGCTTTTGGCCGTCAAAGGTGGCGGTCATAATGTCGCCGGCAACGCCGTCTGTGACGACGGCCTGCTACTCGATTTCTCGCCGATGAAAGCAGTCCGGGTTGACCCGGACGCGCAAACAGTGCGTGTCGAACCCGGGGCGAGGATGGCCGACCTCGATCATGAAACCCACGCGTTTGGCCTCGTCGCGCCCGGCGGCGTTGACTCGAAGACGGGCGTCGCGGGCCTGACCCTCGGCGGTGGGTTCGGCTGGCTCTGCCGCAAGTACGGCCTATCGCTCGACAATCTCCGAGCCGTCGATATCGTCACGGCTGATGGGCAACTGCGCCACGCCAGCGAGACGGAGAACCCGGACTTGTTTTGGGGTGTCCGTGGCGGTGGCGGCAACTTCGGCGTCGTCACGTCGTTCGAGTTCAACTGTCACGAACTCACCGAGGTCCTCGCTGGCTTACTCATCTACCCCATAGAGGACGCGCCCACGGTCCTTCGGCACTGGTATGGTGTCATCACCGACGCACCAGATGAGCTGTCCGTCTGGACTGTCTTCCTTACGGCCCCATCAGAAGCGCCCTTTCCGGAAGAGTACTTCGGGCGGAAGGTCATGGCGGTCGTCCCGGTGTATGCGGGCGACGTAACGGAAGGGGAGGCCGAAATCGATCCCCTGCGATCGTTCGGTGACCCCATCGCGGATACGGTCGAACCGCGGCGTTTCGTCGAGTGGCAGCAACAGTTCGACGAGAATTATCCGAAGGGTGACCGATACTACTGGAAGTCGCACAACTTCACCGCCCCGTCCGAGGACGTGTTCGACGTGATGGCTGAATACGGCCGGACGATACCGACGCCGGAGGCGCGGGTGTCGGTGACCCACCTCGGCGGGGCGGTCAACCGCGTCGGGCTTGACGAGACTGCATACCCCCACCGAGATGCCGAGTTCCTGGTGAATATCACGACTCGTTGGCAAGACCCCGCACGGGATGACGAGTGTATCGCGTGGACCCGGGAGTACTTCGACGCGCTCGGGGAGTTCGCCACCGGTGGGACGTACGTGAACCTCATTAGCGAGCGCGAGGGTGAAGAGGAGATGGCCTACCGCGAAAACTACGAGCGACTCGTGGAGTTGAAAACCGAGTACGATCCGGAGAACCTGTTCCGGATGAACCAGAA
>SKXI01000173.1 GCA_007128515.1 Halococcaceae archaeon
ATTACTGATAGGGATCATCGTAGCCAACCAGATGTCTCGGTGGCCGATACACCGGTCCCGTCCCTCGGTCCCGGGTTGGGAAACCTACGAACTCCTACGATGATCCCTATGATAAGTACAGGGTAGCTTCACGGACTGATCGCTATCTGCATCACCTCTATCTGAACGATCACCGGTTTCGCAGATCGAGTCGAAGTTCGTGCTGCATTCGCGCTCTCTACGTAGCACGACGCTGCCGCTATGACTGATAATCGATTGAAGTAACAGCGTGGGGTTCGCACGTCTACGGTCCGGCCGATTCGATCCCACCTCCTCGAGAGCGAACCCTCCTGGGGAGTCGTACGGCACCGATACTAAGCCATCGACGGCACCCGCTTCTCGCCCGTCGCGAAGAAGGAGCCGTGGAAGCCGAAGGGGAGCGCGTGGGGAAGCCAGGCACGTGCGCGCTCCTCGAACGTCTCGGCGTCGAGGGCGAGCAGGAACGACCGTTCTTCCTTGCTATCGAGGACGACCGAGAGCAGGACGCCGTCGTTCTCGGCGTCTCCAGGGCCGGGTACGTAGAGCGGTTCGCCGGGGTAAGATCGCTCTCTCGACCAGTAGCGCGCCTCCCTGGTCTCTAGGTCGACGCCGAGGATCCGGTCGTCGAACGCGGCGTCCCGACCCCGCCCGACGCCGTAGAGATACCGATAGGAACGGCCGTTTCGGTGTGTGTAATCGAACGTGGGGAACTCGAACGGACCGGGGTGGAGCCGCTCCATCTCTACGTCTTCGGTGGCGCGGTCGATCCGGTACCGACGGAGTTCGGCCCCCGGGACGTCGGGTCGCCCGCGTCTGAGCCGGGCGAGCGAGAGCGCGCCGACGACCAGGCCGTCGTCGAACGCAGCACAGTCGAGCACGATCTCGCCCCCCTCCTCGAACGCGTTCGCGTGGTGGAACGTGAAGAAGCCCTCCGTCTCCGCCACCGAGACGAGCGTACCGCTCTCGCGGTCTATGACCAGAAAGCGCGTTCGCTCGTCCGGGTGCCAGCGGAACGTCTCCGCGAACGCGGTACCTGAAAGCATCCCCTTCGGGTCGATCCGGAGCGGGCTCTCGGTCAGCACGACGTGCTCGTCGGTGAGCGCGAAGCTGTGCATGTACGCCGGTTCGTCCACGTCGATCCGGGCGAACTCCTCGGCCTCACCGCCGTCGGCTCTACGGGTGAGGACGTAGCCCGGATCGCTCCCGAGGCGGGTCCCGAGGCCGATCGTCTCGGCTCGTCTCGGATCGTAGTGGTCGTGGGCGAGCGTCCCGGTCGCCTCGATCCCGGTGTCGATCTCGCGCGTTCCGAGCGTCGCGAGCGTCTCCGGGTCGAAGGCGACCGCACGCTTCGTCTCCGTCACCGCGAGGTAGCTCCCGTCGCGGTGGCGGACGGTGATCGAGGCGTTGTCGGTGAGCGAGCCACCGGCGAGGAGTTTGAGGGCGGAGAGTCGGGGGAACCTGGGTGTCGTCCCGAACTCGCCGTAGGCGAGGCTCCCCTCGTGTGCGCTCCGGTAGGCCTCGCTCCGGAGGAACCGGTTCGAGTAACGGACCTCGCCACCGCGGATCCGGAACCGCCGGAGCATCGCGAAGCCGTCGAACCAGTGTCTGAGCGGACGGTCGCCGACCTCGAACAGCCCGGGGCCGTTGCCGTAGAGCGTGCCGTCGAGCCACGGTGGGAGTTCGCCGTCGACGTCCAGTCCGACGTCCTGGTGTTCGTCCTCACAGCTACGGAATCCGAGACGGTGATCGGCCATACGACCGGTACGGACTCCGGAGGGATAGTCGTACCCGGCGCAGCCTCCGCTCGGCCCGCTATCGCCCCACGTATCTGTTTGGAATCGCTAGCCGGCCCGTGAACGCCATCGAAGCGATCGAGTACGGCGACAGTGAGGTCCTGAAACCCGTCGAGCGCGAGCGCCCGGAGCCGGGGAGGGGTGAGGTCCGGATCGCCGTCGAGGCGGCCGGACTCAACTTCGCCGACGTGATGCAGCGCCGCGGGGACTACCTCGGCGGCCCGGAGCCACCGTTCGTCCCCGGGATGGAGGTCGCGGGGAGGGTCGACGCCGTCGGCGAGGACGTCGACCGATCGGAAGGGGAGCGCGTCGTCGCGATGCTCGGCGGCAGGGGGTACGCGGAGTACGCGGTCGCGGACGCGGAGAGCCTGCTTCCGGTACCCGACGGGATGAGCGCGGAGGAGGCCGGGGGGATGCCGGTGCAGTACCTCACCGCACATGCCTGTCTCTTCGAGTGGGGCGGACTCGAGGCGGGCGAGCGGGTGCTGATACAGGCGGCAGCGGGGGGCGTCGGGACCGCCGCCGTCCAGCTCGCCTCGCGCGCCGGGGCCGAGGTATTCGGCACCGCGAGCACACCGGAGAAGCTCGCGCTCGCCGAACGTATCGGCTGCGATCATCCGATCCGCTACACCGAACGGGAGTTCGACGAGGTCGTGCTGGACGAGACCGTCGGCGAGGGCGTCGATCTCGTCCTGGAGAGCGTCGGCGGCGAGACGTTCTCCCGGAGCCTCGACGCGCTCGCGCCGATGGGACGGCTGGTCGCCTTCGGGGCGGCCAGCGGCGAGCCCGGGAGGGTGGACTCGGTGCGGCTGCTCTTCGAGACGAAGTCGGTCCTCGGCTTTCACCTGGGTACCTCGATGCGCAACGCACCGGGGAGAGTGCTCTCCGCGTTGCCCGACCTCACGCAGGGGTTCGCCTCGGGTGAACTCGAGGTGGTCCTCGGCGAGTCGTTCGCGCTCTCGGAGGCGGCCGACGCACACGCACACGTCGAGAACCGGCAGTCGAGCGGGAAAGTGCTCCTGATCCCTTAGACCGGAATCGCCGACGTGTCGATCCCCGACCGTCGACCGTCCAGCACCGGAAACCGTTCTCCTCGTCGCACCTCGAGCCAGTAGAGCAGCCGTTCGGCCCAGACGAGCTTTCGCGCCTTCATCGGGCCGACCGAGGGGTCGTCGAACGCCCAGCCGACGAACGCCAACCGCTCGGCGCCCAGGTGATCCGCGAGGAAGGCCGCCCGGTCCCCGTCGGTGAACCCACCGAGGTTGTAGACGGTGGCTACCGGTGCGGCCTGCGTCGTCGCGAGCGTGTTCCCGAGATCGAACTCGGGGATCTCCCGCTCGACCGCGGGGAGGTTGTCGCCGTGGGCGTGTGCGGCGACCGGGACCCCCTCCTGGGTGAGCGCGCGGGCGGTCTCCACGTTCTTGTCCAGATCGGTCACCATGCAGTCGACACCGATTCCGGCGTCGAGGAGGGTATCGGCGGCGGTGGAGGCGGCGATCACGACCTCGCAGTCGGCGGCGACCTCGGTCTCCTCCTCGAGCGAGGGCGCCGCGCCCACGACGGCGACCGTTCGTCGGGAACAGTCGAGTCGGTCGAACTCGAACGGCTCCGCGAACGTCGCGAGCAGGTCACGGGCGCGTTCGTCGGCCTTCCGGTCGAACCCGAAGTCGTCGAGGATCGCCTCGTAGACCGGCTCCCAGCTCTCGAAGTTCACCGTCGCTCACCGATGAGAGTCCAGGGAACCGCAGTCGCGAGCCGAAACGAACCACCTGATACCCCTACCCGGGGGCCGTTCCGGCTTCCACCCGTTCGTATCGGATGGTCACACATAAGCTTTCTCTTAGTACAACTCATCCGATAGGTCCTCCAGTAGGGTGCCGAGCGAGCCCGGGTCGTCGCCGAGGGCCGTTCGGAACCGGTCGATCTCCCCCGCCGTGGCGACCAGGATCGTGGGGTCGGTCTCCGTGACGGACGGTCCCTCGAACCCGTTCGCTACGGCGACGAGCGCCGATCGCTCCGCTGGGGAGAGCTCGAGCGAGAGGACGCGGGGGAGTTCGACCTCCTCCTCCGCGCCGACGGCCGCGAGGTGTCTGTGGAGGTCGCCGTCGGTTCTGACGTCGAGTTCCTCTACCCTCGGGGTCCGCAGCCGATCGGGTGTGAACGCGTGGCCGATCGTCGCCGCGTCGGCCGTCTCGCGGACGTCGTGGGTTCTGATGACGTGTGCGCCGCGCTCGACCGCCATCGAGGTCGCGGCGAGGCTCACCGCGAGCGCCTCCTCGGTCGAGCGGCCCACGATCTCTCGGAGGAAGTTCTTCCGGTTGATGGAGACGAGGATCGGCCGGCCGAGCGCCCGGAACTCGCGGAGCCTGTGGAGGGTCTCCCTGTCGTCGGCGAGCGTCTTCCCCTCGGACCAGCTCCCGAAGGCGGGGTCGACGATCGTCTTCTCGGTGAAGCCGTTCTGCGAGAGCGCCCCGTAGATATCGTCGACGTTGTCGATCGCGCCCGGCCGTTCGAGGTCCGACGGCGAGGCCATCTTCGCGACCGCGACGTCGTACTCCGCACAGACCCGTGGCATCTCGGGGTCGGCGAAGCCACAGATGTCGTTGACCATGTCGAACCCGCGCGAGAGGGCTTCGTCGGCTACCTCGTGGTACCGGGTCTCGATCGAGAAGACCGCGTCCCCGGAGACCGACTCGATCGCCTCGCATGCGGTGTCGAGCCGTTCGAGTTCGGCCTCCGCCGAGAGCACCTCGAAGCGCTTGTTCGCGGATTCGAGGCCGACGTCGACGATGTCGGCACCCTCCTCGATCAGTGCGCGGTCGACGTACGCGGCCGCTTCACCCGGATCGTCGAAGACGCTCGGGTCGTACGGCGACTCGCTGCTGACGTTGAGGACCCCCATGATCCGTGGAGGGTGGTCGTCGCCGATCGGAAGCCCCGCCGCGTCCACCGTTCTCATACCCGATCTGAGGACCGCGCAGTCATAGGCCGTGCGATAGCGACATCCGGGTGTCCCCGCCGCCCGCGGGTCAGGCGGCTTTTACCCGCTCGCCACCTGTCTCACACATGGGCAAGGTCAGCATCGGCCTGCGTGGGTGGCGCTTCGACGAGGCGGCCGTCTTCGACGAGGAGGGGGAGTTCAAACCGAGAGAGGAGATCCCGAAACCGGACCGCCAGCGGCTCTCCCGGCTCGCGATCCTCGTCAACGCGCCGTGTAACGCCTGCTGGCTGATCCACGGCGAGGCCGAGCGGCAGAACTGCGAGGTCGCCGAGGTCGTCTACGGCGAGCCCGGACACGAGGTCGTCGTCTGTGCGGACCACGAGGCGGACTTCCTCTACTGGTTCCGCGAGGAGGGCGGGAGCGCGTACGCCGGCGACGAGGAGCTTCAGCGGGCGTTCCACGAGTGGTTCGCCGAGGGCGAGCGTCCGCCCGAGGGCTACGGCGGGATGGAGCACGTCGACACGGCCCCGTTCGAGGAGCTGCCGGATCCGACGGTGCCCGACGCCGAGGAACGGGCGATCGACCCCCCGGAGGAGGGAAAACGGATCGACCTCCGCGAGTTCGGTCGCGAGTACCCGAAAGGCGAATGAGTCGGGTGCCGACCGTCTGCGTCGTCGACGCGAAGACTCCCGGGAACGTCGGAACGATCGCCCGGGCGATGAAGAACTTCGGCTTCTCGGAGCTCCTGCTCGTGGACCCGCCGGAACTCGACGTCGACGGCGAGGCCTACGGATTCGCGGGCCAGGCACGAGAGGACGTCCTGCCGAACGCCGAGACGATCACGTTCGACGAGCTGGTCGAGAGCTATCACACCGTCGGTTTCACCGCCACGACCAACGAGGACGCGACGAAACACGTCCGGTACCCGTTCTCGACGCCCGCGGTGCTGAGAGAGCGCCTCGCACGCCTCGACGCGCCGACCGCGCTCGTCTTCGGCCGCGAGCGCATCGGCCTCACGAACGAGGAGTTCGCGCGGATCGACGAGGTCTGTTCGATCCCGGCGAACCCCGAGTATCCGGTACTGAACCTCGGCCAGGCCGCGACGGTCGCGCTCTACGAACTCAGGGAGCTCGCGCTCTCGCGCGACCAGCTCCCACCCACCTACGACCGCGCCGACGAACGCGAGATCGAGCAGCTCTACACGAACGTCGATTCGTTGCTCCGGGCGATCGACTACCCCGAGGGGAAGCGGCCGAAGACCGTTCGGATGGTTCGCCGGATCCTCGGCCGGGCACACCCGACCGACCGCGAGGTCCGAACGCTCCACGGCGTCGTCCGCCGGTGTACCCGGGCTGCGGAGGTCGCCTACGGCGATCGGTCACCATCCCGGGGGTCCCGGGACGACGACCGCTGAGCGTCCCGGCGGGCGAGCATCACCAGCCCGATCATGGAGAAGACCAGTTCTCCCTCACCGTTTCTCGTCTCCGTTCGCGCCCGGACCAGTCCCCGATCCTCCGTCTCCGGTTCGACCGAGAGCACCTCCGTCTCGATCGAGAGCACGTCGCCCGGCCTGACGGGCCGGGGAAACCGGAGTTCGTCGACGCCCCTGGCACCGAGGCTCGCGG
>SKXI01000338.1 GCA_007128515.1 Halococcaceae archaeon
CGGGCGGTCGCGACGACGTGTTCGGCCGAGAGCTCCTCGCCGTTGTGGAACTCGACACCCTCGCGGAGCTCGTAGCGGTACTGCATCCCGAAGACGCCGTCGGCGCCCGCCTCGCCCGCCTCTTCGGTGGTCAACACACGGACCTCGTCGTCCGCGATCGGATCGTCCTCCGGGTGCTGGACGATCACCTGTCCCTCGGTGTCGAGGGCACCTTCCTCGTCCGCCGGCACGCTGATCATGTACTCCTCGTACGCCATCCGATCGATGTCGTTCGTCTCGACCAGCTCGTAGCTCTCGGCGAGCCACGGGTAGTAGTTACCCTGCTTGTCGGAGACGGTGAGTCCCTCGAAGACGAAGAACTGTGCCGACGAGGAGGTCGTGTCGGTGCTCTACGGTGGATCGAAGGAGTCGATGTTCGCGCCCTCCGCGATCCGAAGCGTTCCCCCTTCCTGGATCCCGCTCAGATCTGCCGGCTCGTCGTCATCGTCATCGTCGTCGTCCGTGTCGGCGTCGTCGGCAGCGTCGTCGGCGGTGTCGTCCACCGGGTCGTCGTCGTCGCCGTTGCCGCCGATACAGCCTGCGACACCGACTACTCCGGCCGCACCCATGCCCTGGAGGAGGCGTCGCCGATTGATACGTCGAGCGGGGATTGTGTCGTCTTCCGCCATGGTAAATTTGTCTATACCCCGAAGGTATATGTGTGTCGGTTTTCGCCAACAGGTAATATACCTGGGGTAAAGGACGAATTTCGTAAAACAGTTGTACACCTCCGTGCGGTTTTTCCGTCCGAGTACGGAACCTTCACGGATCATCAGGCGGAACGAACGGTATGATACCGGACGACACAGCCCGGAGAGAAGTCGGTCCCGACACCGTTCGACCCTGCCGGTCTCTCAAGGGGACCGCCCCGGCCGACCGGTCCCGACGCCCCCGGGGGCTCACTCGTCGACGACGACGACCTCGCCGTCGCGGACGTCGACCGTGATGAGCGTCTTCACCGAGTGATCCGACTCGGTCAGTCTCTCCCCGCCGTCGAGTTTCTCGATCACCGCGACGACGTCGACGACCTCCGCGCCGATATCCGAGAGCGCGTCGGTGATCGCCCGCAAGGTGCCGCCGGTCGAGAGCACGTCGTCGAGCACCAGCACGCGGTCGCCGGCCTCCACGTCGTTGATGTACATCTGGTTCTCGTCGTAGCCGGTCTCCTGAAAGAGCGGGACCTCGCCCTCGAGGCCGTACTGGCGTTTTCTGATCACGACCAGCGGGATGTCGGTCATCAGCGAGACCGCCGTCGAGATGTGGATGCCCATCGCCGCGGGCGTGACGATCTTGTCGACGTCCTCCAGTCTCGCCTCGCGGATGATCTTGATGACGATCTCGCGCATCAGCGCGGGTTCGAGCATCGGAACGCCGTCGCTGATCGGGTGGACGAAGTACTGGTAGCCGTTCTTCTCGATGACCGGCGCGTCCTCGAGCGATCCGGCGAGCTTATCCATGCCGTGGGTTCTCGCCGCCCGAGTAAAAGCTAGCGAAACTAGAGTACCAGCCAGAGGATCGCCGTGAGGACGACCGTGACGAGCAGGACCGTCGTGCCGATCGACGCGCGGAGCCGCAGGGTCGACGGGTTCGGTTCGCTCGCCGGTGTGCCGCCGTCCGGCCGGCGTTCGGCGGTGCCCTCCCTCGGGACGAACCCGTCGGTGTCGATCAGCCAGTTCGGCAGCCGGTGGCCGACCCGCCTGACCGCCAGCACCGGGTTGTTCCCGACCCAGTAGCAGGTCGTCACGAACGAGACCGCGAGCGCGTCGACCGCCCGGTAGAGCTCGGTGACCGCGAGCATCGTCCCCCGGCCGAGCGTGAAGGTCGCCGGGTTGAGGACGACCTCCATGTCCGGGATGTCGCCGAGTCCCGACAGCGGCTTCCGCACGAGGACGAAGCCGACGACCGAGACGACCAGCAGCGTCAGCGCGTCGGTGAGGTGGCCGATGCTGTAGGGGGCGACCTGGCCCTCGCCGATCACCTCGGGGCCGAACGGGAGGAGCTCGACGAGCCCCTGCCACCAGACGCCGAAGACGATACAGGCGGCCGCGACCGCGAGCATCGCCGCCGACTGGCCGGGGTTCGCGTCGGGGACGGAGATCGAACTCTCGCCGTGGAGGAAGGTGTAGTAGCCGAGCTTGATGAACGAGAGGAACGTGCCGATCGCCCCTATCATCAACAGCCAGTAGAGCGCGAGGTACTCCGAGGAGCCGTAGTAGGTGGGGTTCGCGGCGTCGAAGACCATCCCTTTACTGATGAAGCCGTTGAACCCCGGGAGCGCGACGATCGAGAACGCCCCGATCGCGTAGGCGACCGCCGTGATCGGCATCTCCCGCCAGAGGCCGCCGAGCTCGTACAGGTCGTTCTCGCCCGTCCGGAAGATCACGACGCCGATCGCCATGAACAGCAGGCTCTTGTAGAGCACGTTGTTGAACAGGTGACCCATCGCACCGGAGACGGCGATCGCCGTCCCGATCCCGATCCCGGCGACCATGTAGCCCAGCTGGGCCTGGATGTGGTAGGAGAGCAGCGCCCGCATGTCGTGCTGGAGCAGCGCGAAGACGACGCCGTAGACGGCCATCAGCCCGCCCATGTAGGCGAGAAAGAGGTTGCCCTCGGGGAACGCCCGGTAGAGGACGTACGCGCTGGTCTTGGTGGTGTACGCGGCGAGGAAGACGCTCGCGGCGAAGTGCGGACGGGGGTAGGTGTCAGGTAGCCAGGTGTGGAGCCCGATGAACGCGACGTTGACGCCGATGCCGAGGGCGGCGAGCAGCGCCGGGATCCCGGGGGCGATCCCGGCCGCACCCTCGCCGTACGTGAAGGTGCCGACGTCGGCGAAGTGCCAGACGACGGCGAAGAGCACGAGGCTGCCGCCGATGCCGTGGGCGAGCGCGTACCGATAGCCTGCTCTCACTGCGTCGCCGCCGTAGTGCCAGACCAGGAGGGTCGAGGTGACCGCCATCACCTCCCAGTAGAAGACGAGGACGAGCCAATCCCCTGCGAACGCGGCCCCGAGCGAGGAGGCGACGTAGGCGAGCGCGAACGCCGCCATCGTCTTCGACGCCTCGCTGGAGTAGGCGAAGAGGACCGCGCCCGCACCCAGGAACCCCATGACGAAGCCCATCATCCGGGTGAACTCGTCGACGAGGAACGGGCTGGCCTCGAAGCCGAGGAACGTCGTCCCGAGGTACGCGCCCTCGGGCACCGTGAGCGAGAGGGCCGCAACCGCCACGAGCGAGAGCGTCCCGAGGCCGAAGCCCAGGGTGCGAGGGAGGACGAGCACGAGCAGTGCCGCCGCGAAGACGAGAAACGGCGGGTAGGCGAGCGAGAGCGCCTCGGTCATAGTACCGCCTCCCCGGTCACGCCCTCGACGATGTAGACCGCCAGCTCGAGGAAGACGGCGAGGTCGGGGACGATCCCCAGGAGGACCGCCCCGGTGACGATCACGGCGATCGGCATGAGCATCAGCCAGGTGCTCTCCTCGCGGATCGGCGTGCGCTCCCAGCCGCCCGGCGGCGCGCCGCCGTGGTGGTGGTCGTCGTGGGCGTCGTGGCCCTCCGAACTGTGATCGCTCGGGTTCACGTCGACCGCGTAGGCGGGTTCGTCGTCGGCGTGGCCGCCGTCGGTCACTGCGTGCGCGTGGTCACCGTGACCGTCGTCCTCGTCGAAGTAGGACTCGCGCTGGCCGCCCATCGGGTACTCGAGCAGCGGCTTCGCGTCGTGACGGTCCTCGCTCTCGAAGAACGCGGTGTAGACGACCGGCCAGAGGTAGGCGATGTTCAGTATACCGGAGACGATCAGCGCGAGTGCGAAGATCGAGAGCCCGGCCTCGAGCCCGCCGATCAGGAGGTAGAACTTGCTGACGAAGCCGGCGAGGAGAGGGATGCCGGCCATGCTCGCGGCGCCGAGGGCGAACGCGCCCATGGTGAGGGGCATCCGCTTGCCGATGCCGGCCATCTCGCTGACGTAGTCGGTGTGGGTCTCGACGTGGACCGCCCCGGCACAGAAGAAGAGCGTGAGCTTCCCGAAGGCGTGGGCGGGGATGTGAAGCAGTGCGCCGACGAGCGCGATCGGGTGGAGCATCGAGAGCCCGAGGACGATGTACGAGAGCTGTGCGGTCGTCGAGAAGGCGAGCCGGCGCTTGAGGTGATCCTTTCTGAGCGCGATGACGCTCGCGGCGACGAGCGTGAACGCCGCGAGCGCCGCGAGCGGGAGGTTCACCCCGAGCTCGCCGGTGAGCTCCGGTCCGAAGGTGTCGAGGATGAGGCGGGCGACGCCGAACGCCCCGCTCTTGACGACCGCGACCGCGTGAAGCAGTCCGGAGACGGGCGTCGGCGCGACCATCGCGTCGGCGAGCCAGGAGTGAAGCGGCATCACGGCCGCTTTCACGCCGAAGCCCGCCGCGAGCAGGAAGAAGGCGATCGAGGCGGCGAGCGGATCGGTCGCCGCGGCCTCCGCGAGCGCCCCGATCCCACCGGTCTCGAAGGCGACGGTCGCCTCGCCCACCCCTGCGGTGAGCCAGTAGACCAGCACCGTGCCGGCGAGGAGGAAGACGCCGCCGCCGAAGAACGTGTAAAAGAGGTACTTCCGGCCGGCGATACGGGCCTCCTCGTCCTCGTTGTGCGCGACGAGCGGGTAGGTGACCAGCGAGAGCAGCTCGTAGAAGACGAAGATGGTCACCAGGTTGCCCGCGAACGCGATGCCCATCGCCGTCGAGAGGCTGGCGGCGAACGAGGCGAAAAAGCGGGTCTGGGCGTGCTCGTTCAACCCGCGCATGTAGCCCGTCGCGTAGAACGAGGTGAAGATCCAGAGGAAGCTCGCGAGCAGCGCGAAGAGCATCCCCAGGGGATCCGCGCGCAGCGAGAAGTCGACGCCGGCGACGAACTCGTATCCCGTCGCCTCGGCGAAGCTCCACTCGTAGACGGTACCGTCGAGAACGCCGGGGAGCATCGAGGCGACGATCCCGAACTTCGCGAGCGCGGCGAGCACCGACCAGCCCTCGCGGACGTTCGGGTAGCGGTACGAGGCGACGATCAGCGCGACCGCGAGCGCGGAGACGAGGACGGCCGCGAGCGGTCTGATATCGGTGACGAGTTCACTCATGAGAAGACCTCCGAGACGAACGGGTCGAACATCGCGTCGAACGTCGCCCCCGCGAAGCCGAGGGCGACGGCGAGCACCGTGGCGACGACGGCGAGGCCGACCATCCCGAGCGAGACGGGGTCGGCCTCGTCGAGCGTTCCGACGAGCGCGTTCGGTTCACCGCCGTCAGTGGCGACCCCGCCCCCCGGCCCGGCGGGCGCGGGCGCGTGCGAGACGGGCGTGAAGAACATCTTCTCCAGCAGGCGGGCGACGTAGCCGAGCGTGAGCATCGTACTGAGGAAGATCACGGCGGCGACCGGCCAGAGTTCGGCCTCGACCGAGCCGACCGCGATGTACCACTTGCCGATGAACCCGACGGAGGGCGGGATGCCGATCAGCGCGATGCCGAGCACCGCCATCGAACCCGCCGCGACCGGGCGCCGCGAGAACAGGCCCGCGTAGTCGTCGACGCGTCGGGCGCCGTAGCCGGCGGCGACGACGCCCGCACAGACGAACAGCCCGGCCTTCATCACCCCGTGGCCTACGAGGTGGACGAGCGCACCGACGAGCGCCGTCTCGGTGAGCAGGCCGTAGGCGGCGACGATCAGGCCGAACTGCGAGACCGAGGAGAACGCGAGCATCCGTTTGACGTCCATCTGAATCACCGCGAGGGCGCTCCCGGCGATCACGCTCACGGAGCCGACCGTGACGACGACCTCCTGGAGGTACGGTGTGGTGGCGACGAACTCGACGGTGTAGACGCCGAAGATGACGCGCGCGAGCGCGTACGCGGAGACGGTCGAGACGAGCGCCGCGATCATCGGCGTCGCGCCGTCGGGGGCGTGCTGGTAGGCGTCGGGCTGCCAGGTGTGAAGCGGCCACTGGGCGACCTTGATCGCGAAGCCGACGAACATGAAGACGAAGCCCACTCTCACCAGTGGATCGTCGTAGCCCGCCTCGGGGATCGCGCTCGCGAGGTCGATCATGTTCAGCGTCCCCGTCGCGAGGAAGACGAAGCCGACGCCGACGAGGTAGAGCGACGCCCCCACCGTCCCGATGATCAGGTACTTGAGCGCTGCGACCGCGGCCTCCGCGCCGTCGCCCTTCGCGATCAGCGCGTAGGTGGCGATGCCGGTGATCTCGAGGAAGACGAAGAGGTTGAACACGTCGCCCGTGAGGGCGATGCCCATGAGCCCGCCGACGAGCAGCAGGTAGCCGCTGTAGAACGTGTTCCCGC
>SKXI01000457.1 GCA_007128515.1 Halococcaceae archaeon
CGACCACCGGGGCTGGGTCGACGGCGTCGTGAGCGAGGAGAAACTCGAAGAGCTGGAGATCGACATCGGACCCGGCACCGGCGTGTCGATGGGCGACTCGCCCGCCCCCGCCGACGACTGAGACGGTACGGACCGGACGTTCGTATCATTCCATCGGGGTGGTTCGTGACCGGTGTCCGTGGCCACCGGCTCCGGGTCGGACCGGTCACGGGGAAGCCGTGGCCCTGAACGCCCGGTAGCGACCGCCAGAGCTGCTTTCTCACCGGATTACGTCGAACGTCGAACACGACCGTGACGAACACCTAGTATCGATGGGTGATCGGACCCGTCCACCGCGAAACATCGTCTATCGGAGACGACAGAGCGCGACAGGAACACGGAGACTGCGGTGGGACGATCCTCCGATTCCGCCGGAGTCGTCCGTTCGTCTCCCCTCGCTGTCGTGAATGATAATGTAGAACCTCGCGTAGGTGTTTTTATTTAGAGCCTAATATAAAAAATCAATAAAGTCAACACCTATGTGGTGCGGTTACTATGTGTTCCTTGCCGGTGTCGGATGGTTGCAATCCGCACGCGCACGAGAACACATGAGTGCACCACAGATAACGACCGAGGATAGAGAGGGACTCACACGGACGCTCGGCGTCGGTGAGTCACAGGTCGGCGAACGACCGACGCTCTCTCAGTTACGGGAGACGCTCGACGCGGAGGCGGACGACTCGTTCGCGTCGATGGGCGAGGCGATCAGGGCCGACCTCTCGGGGCGGCTCGACGCGTCGCTGCTCGCGGAGGGACGCGATGGGCTCGCGGAGCGGATCGAACGCCTCCCGGAGGTGAGAAACGCGGGGATCCCGGCGGGGGAGTCCGAGCCCGATCGGCTCTACCGCGAGGTGATCGAGCCGGGCTGGGACGTCTACCACCACCTGGCGGACGTCGGTTTCTTCGAGAGCGTCGAGGAGGCGCTCCCGCGCTTCACGCCGGAGCACATCGAGACGACGGCCCACGAACTGGTTCGGGCCGAACCGCTCTCGGAGTCGCTCTCGTCGGTCGGCTTCGACGAGCACGAGCAGATGGTGCTCGTGATGAACGCCGTGAACAACAACACCCGCCTCGCGCGGTGGGTACCGACGAAGGAGATCCCCTCCGGCGTCGGGTTCGACGTCGACCACGTCCCGCCGCTGCACCAGCGAGCGATGGGCGGGTCACTGCTGTGGATCAACGCGATGGACGTCCACCTCTGGCACAACCGACCGCTGATCACCGAGAAGATCCTCGACGACGCCTACTGGGACGTGAAGGCGATGCTCGGGGGGCTCTCGATGATGACGGAGGCCGCCCACGACGTCGCCGAGGGTGAGTCGCTCACGGACGCACAGCTGACCGCCGCGCTGACGGCGAGCGCGGCGATCATGATCGTCAACCAGGAGGAGATCTGCAAGGACGCCTTCTGGATCACGGAGGAGATGCGCGCTCCACCGAAGGGCAGGTAAGACACAATGGCAATAGAAGAAGACAGGGCCATCAAGGCCGCAATGGACACGGTCGTACGGGAGACGGACAACGGCTATCGCGTGCTCGGCGCGCCCGAGCAGTCGGTAACGCACCAACACGACATCGATCGGATACCCGAGTTCGACGTCACACAGGAGATGCTCGAGGGGTCGGGCGACGATCCCGAGGCGTGGCTCGTCTACGGGAAGAACTACGAACAACACCGCCACACCACCGCCGACGTCATCACGAAGGAGAACGTCGCCGACCTCGAACTCGAGTACGAGATGTCGGTCGGCTCGGGCTCGAGCATGGAGGGCTCGCCCCTGATCGTGCCGGGCGACCCGCCGATCATGTACCAGTCGAACGGGCCGAACCACATCAAGGCGATCGACCCGCGCGAGGGCGACGTGCTCTGGAGCTTTACGTACGCCGTCCCCTCGGACGTCGTGCTCTGCTGTGACGACAACAACCGCGGGCCCGCCGTCTTCGAGGACAAGGTCTACATGACGACGCTCGACTCGGGCGTCGTCGCCCTGAACCGGTACACCGGCGAGGAGGTCTGGTACACCTCCACCGCCGACCACGAGTCGGGCTACTCCGCGACGTGGGCACCGCAGGTCTACGACGGCAAGGTCTTCACCGGCAGCGCCGGCGGCGAGTACGGCGTCCGCGGCTTCCACACCGCGCTCGACGCCGAGACGGGCGACGAGGTCTGGTACACCCACACCTCGCCCGAGGAGGAGTGGGTCGGCGACAGCATCGAGCAGTCGTGCTGTACGAACTGGATGGGCGCGACCGTCGACACCGAGGAGAACCGGCTCTACCTCCCGATGGGCAACCCGGGGCCGGACTTCGACGGCTCGGTCCGACCGGGACCGAACCGCAACAGCTGTGGGACGCTCTGTCTCGACATGGAGACCGGCGAGCGCCTCTGGTTCTTCCAGGAGTCGCCCCACGACGTCTGGGACTACGACTCGGCCTGCCCGCGGGTGCTGATCCGCGACCTGGACGTCGACCACCGCGATCGTACCCTCGACGCGGTCGTCAGCGCCGGCAAGACCGCCTGGTCGTACACGCTCGACTCGGAGACCGGCGAACTGATCGAGCGCAGCGAGCCCGGCGTCCAGCAGCTGAACATGTACACGATGATCCCGCACATCGACGAGGGCCGGCGCATGCCGTTCATGCCCGGCGCGATGGGCGGCAACGACTGGCAGCCCCCGGCGTACAACCCCGAGGCGGGACTCGTCTACTACAAGATGCACAACTCGCCACAGGAGGCGTGGTGGCGCTTCGAGGAGTACGAGGAGGGCAAGAAGTACTGGGGCGGGATCCTCGAGGACGAGACCGAGTCGATCCCCGACGGCTACAACGGCCACATCGGCGCGGTCGTCGCCATCGATCCGGCGACGGGCCAGCGGGTCTGGCGTGACTGGATCGACAGCGACATCTACCTCTGGGGCGGGATCCTCACGACCTCGACCGGGATCACGTTCGCGGGCAACCAGAACGGCGAGATGGTCGGCTACGACGCCGAGACCGGCGACCGCCTCTGGGAGTTCGACGCTGGCGAGACGCCGATCTCCGGCGACCCGGTCAGCTGGTACGACCCCGGGACCGAAAAGCAGTACGTCGCGATCCAGGTCGGCGGCAGCGGCTGGCTCCGCCGCGGCAAGCGCGACGACCGCCTGCTGGTCTTCTCGATGGAAGCGTAGGCACCCGACACACCGATTTTTCGTCGCGACAGCGGAGAGCCGCCGGTCTCCTGAGACCCACTCCACGCCGGCAGACACGCAGTATCGACCGCCGCGACGGCTCACCACGATCCGACTCCTGCTATGGATCGTCGTCGGAGTTCGTAGTTCTTCGATTTCGAATCGAACGACACCGGGTGGCAGGTGTGACTGAGGGATCCGGCTGGCTACGATGATCCCTATGACAGGTCCCCTCGGGGTGTTCGCGGCGGTCCTTCCCGACGAGACCGTCGACCCGTCCGAACGGTTCGCGATCGAGAACCCCGGGGAACGCGCGCGGTGGAGTACGCCAGAGAGCCGGCGCTCGCAGGTCACGGGCACGCACGGCGGTGCGAGCGGCGGCGGTGGCCGTCGCGGTCGCCGGTCTGATCGGTGGGAAGATTCGTAAAGGAACGATTGCGCTCGCGGGCGTCTTCGGCGCGATCGTCCTCCCGTCCCCGGGACCGCTACCGCACGGTGGCCACGAGGCTCCGCTCCGAACGGCCGGACGGGGTGGCGTGGAACGGTCGGTTCTCGAACGGGGTTCGGGTCGTCGGGGCGCCCTCCGTCCTGTTCGCGATCCGGGCGATCGGAAGGCGCTGCGGCGAAGAGGAGCCACCTCCCGGATCAGCCGTCGAGCGTCGGCTCCGCGACGAGAACGATGTACGGCTCCCTCTCCCCGCTCCGCTCGACCCGCTCCAGACGCTCGATCGAGAACCCCGCCCCGAGGACCCGCTCGCGCCAGTAGTGCTCGGGATCGTCCTCGACCCCGTCGGGCGTGAGCGGTAGCTCGAGGATCCCGACCCGTCCCTCGGGCGCGCAGACCCGGTGGAGTTCCGAGAGGGCGGGAGCGACCCGCTCGGCCGGGAGGTCGTGGAGGACGCGACAGGCGGTGATCCGTTCCTGTGAGCCGGTCGCGATCGGGAGGCGGCTCGCGTCGCCGCGGACGGGGACGACGTCTACGCCGGCGAGCCGACCGTTCCGCCGGGCGAGGGCCGGGCCGTTGCCGAGGATCACCCGGTCGTCGAAGACGTCGAGCGCGAGGACCGTCGCCGATGGTGGGAGGTGCGAGCCGAGCGCGACGGTCGATCGACCGGTTCCACAGCCCACGTCGAGGAGACGCTCGGTTCCCGAGAGATCCAGCGCTTCGGCGAGCGCGTCGTACTTGTACCGTTCGACGACCCACGGTGGTGGGGAGGAGAGTCGTTTCCCGACCCGGTAGAACCGCGATACCGCCCAGACGGCGGCGAGCGCCGAGAGGCACCGAACGGCGGGCCGTCGCGACGTAGACCGGAGGGCCACGGCGACGAGACCGGTGACCAGCGCCACCGAGAGTGCACGAAGCCGGCGTCGCCAGTGGTAGATCCCGAAGTAGTAGCCGCCGGTCGGGTCGGACCGTCCCCGCCGACCGCCGTCTCCCGGGCGGGTCACTCCACGCCGATCGAGCGGCCGTCCCCGCCCTCGAACTCGAGTTCGATCTCGAGTTCGCGCTCGCGCCGGCTCGTGAACTCGACTTCCAGCTCGATCGGTTCGGCGTACTCGAAGGGGAGCACCCAGCCGTCGCCCGAGACCGTCACGCTCGTCCCCTCGTCGATCGAGTCCGCGAGGTCACGGAGGAACGCCGCGGTCTCCTCGCGCGAGAGGTAGACCTCGCGCTCGAACGGGCCCTCCGTGATGATCGTTCGGTCGTCCGCCCCCTCGTCCGGAACGCGGATCTCCTCGCCCATGTCGGAAGCCACCACGTGAAGACGCTTAAATCCGGCTCGTCCCGGGGACGCGGGTCGCTACGGACGAAGAGACCTCACGTTCGATATGTATTCCAAACCGATAGTGGCGAACAATTATGACGGGCTGTGACGAGTGTGAGCGCATGGCAGTACGAGAGGAGACGGTCGACGGACGCGAGGCGACGACGGGATCGGAGACCGACGACGAGGGGACGGCCGGCGTCGTGGAACGCCGGATCGACCAGCTGATCGACGAACGAGCCGACGCGATCGACACCCGGGTCGACGACCTCGAACGCGAACTGAACGAGCTCGACGACTTCGCGCGGGTGAGCCTGAGCGAGCGCCGGGTCCAGAAGAACGAACAGGCGCTCTCGGAGCTCTCGAACTCGATGACGGACTTCGCCGAGCGGACGTTCGCGAAGACGAACGCGCTCGAACGACAGCTCGAGAAGCAGACGGTCGTGCTCGCGACGGTGCTCGACGCGCTCGAGGACGCGGACGTCGAGGTCGACCTCTCGGACGTCGAGCGGTACCGCGAGGAGAACCTCGTCACCGACATGACCGCCGAGGAACGCCTCGACGAGGCGCTCGACCGGCTCTCGTAGTCCGTCCGAGTCCGACCGAGGAGTGGGGGACGCCGGCCGGACGGAAGCGATCAGACCTCGCGCACGCCGACGATGTTCTCCTGGAGGTAGTCGTGGTGCATCGCGTTGTAGACGACCCGCACCTCGTCGCTCTTCGGGATCGTCTGACAGCTCAGGTAGATGTTCCGATCGTCGACCTCCTCGTCGGTGAGGATCAGGTCCATGTCCATCTTCACGTCGCCCTCGTAGACGAACATGGTACAGTAGGCACACGACGCCGCTCGGCACTCGAAGGGCCACTTCTGCTCGGCGTCCTCGGCACCGTCGAGGATGTATCGGGTCCCCCGGATCTCGAACGTCCCGTAGTCCCGTTCGTCGAGGTCGGCGGCCGCGGCCTTCTCGAAGAGGTCCTCGTCCTCGATCGTCCACCCGTGTTCGGGGATCACCTGGTAGTTCAGATACTCGATCGTGTAGAGGGGGAGCTCCTCGGGGTCCATGTCCGCCTCGGCGTCCCTGCCGACCTTGATGTTGGGGAGACTCTGGGACATACACCGACGATCGTGACACATCCACTTAACTCGCGTGCCGGAACCGATCGCGGTCCGTGGGTTTCCGACGGGCTCATAGGGATCATCGTAGCCA
Source organism: Halococcaceae archaeon (assembly GCA_007128515.1). GTDB lineage: Archaea > Halobacteriota > Halobacteria > Halobacteriales > Halalkalicoccaceae > Natronorarus. The sequence continues at coordinate 6,184 of SKXI01000457.1, forward strand.
TCCGTATCTCCTCGGCGTACGTGCCACCGACGTCACTCGATTCACGTTCGAGAAAGTATGAACTTCTACGATGATCCCTATCAGTCGGGCGGAAACGCCCGGAGGCGGTGGGTGGCCGCGATTCGAACGGTGACCGGCGTTCCCCGTTCCAAGAGCTCGTCGTTC
>SKXI01000048.1 GCA_007128515.1 Halococcaceae archaeon
CACATGGCGAACGCGGCCGATCCGGCCGATCCGGAGTCGCTGGTCGAACGGCCCTCGGTCGTCTCGCCGGACGACCCACCGCGACCCGACTCCTACTACGGCGTGAGCAAGGTCGCTGGCGAGGCACTCGGGGCCTTCTACGCGGATCGGTACGGGATCGAGGTGATCGACCTCCGGATCGGCTGGCTGATGGACGAGTCGGATCTGGTCGAGAGACAGGGCGAGGACGACGCGCGTGCCCGCTACGCCCGTGCGATGTGGCTCAGCCCCCGGGACTGCCGCGACGCGATCGAGCGTGCGGTCGACGTGCCCATCGAGGAGTCGCCGCTCACGGTGAACGTCGTCTCCGCGAACACGGAGCGGTATCTCTCGCTCACGGAGACGCTACAGGGGATCGGCTACCGCCCCCGTGACGACGCGAGTGAGGTCCTGGAGGGCTCCTGATCCAACCCAGTGGTTCGCCAGCCATGGACCTGCGGGGTCGACCTCCACTGAGATGTCTGTTCCATAATCGATAGCTCTCTTGACGCGTGCGAGGTGCAGGGCACGTACCTCGCACGAAGCCGACGTTGGAGGAGGGAATCAGGTCCATGACCTCAGATGGAATAGATCCCGTACTTACAGCCGATCGTGGCGGTGTCGAGGAACGGACGAAGGACGAGGCGATGGGTGGAGTTTGCAGTGTGGGCCAAGGTCCATTTCAACCGCCTCAGCAGCGAATGCGACCGGATCGGGTCAGAATTCGAGGAGCTCTTTCGACGCCCGAACCGGCGTCGTGTACGCCACCTCTCAATCCGTCGTTTTCGAACCTCAATCCCGTTGTGTGACGCTCAGTCGGGAGTTCGTCGATCGCTCTCGGTTGACGACACCATCGCTTCCGTCGGCAACACGATAGACATGACGCTCCCGCGTGGCTCGTTTTCGGCGAACTCGACAGCCCCGCCCAGTTTCCGGAGCGTCCAGTGGACGAACCAAAGCCCGAAGCCGGTTCCGTGACGAAGCGGACTCTCCTCACCGCGGAGGAGGATCTCACGCTCCGCAGCGGATATTCCCGGCCCGTCGTCGGCGACATCGATGCGAATCTCGGTCGGCGACCGCTGAACGGTGATCGTCACCTGCGGATCGTCGTGGTCGGCGTGCGCAAACGCGTTCTCGAGCACCTCGGTCAGCGCCGGGACGAGCAGTCGATCGTCGGTCTCCGCTACGAGCTGACCCGGCGGTAGCTCGCGCTCGACACGAACACGATGTTCCTCGGGGAGCGCCGCGACAGCCTCCGAAATCAGTTCGTCAATCGTCACCGGTTCGCGGATCGGACTCTCCCGAGACAACAGCTGCTCGGTGAGTGCGACCATCTCACAGCGATCCTCGAGGGACGCCGCGAGTCGGTAGAGGCGGTCAAGCAGGCGGCGCGCTTCGTCGGACGACAGGTCGCTCCGCTCGACGGTCTCGCTGAAGCCCAACATCGCATCGAAATCGTTCCGGAGATTGTGCCGTAACACGCGATTGAGCACTGTCAACCGCTCCTTGTCCGTTTTCCGATCCGAGATGTCGCGCAACCGGTAGGCGTGGCCGATCGTCCCCTCTCCCTCGGCGGACAGCGGCAGCCGCGTGACGTCGAATTCGCGGCGGCCGACTCTGGTCTCGAGTATCGCCGTCGACCCGCTGAGCGTGTCGCGATCGGCGCCGAACACCTCGTGAATCGGCTGCGTGGTGTCGGTTGCGCTCTCGAGAGCGAACAGCTCCCGGGCAGGGTCGTTGTAATCGACCAGCCGGTCCTCCCGATCGGTGAGCAACACTGCCTCGTCGACTCGGTCGATGACGGCCTCCCGAGCGAGGTAGCCGGCACTCGGATCCCCAGCGAACGGGCGATAGTGACGCTGGACACCAATAAGAACGATCGCGAGCGCTCCCAGCAGGCCGAGCATCGACCAGAGCTCTCCAGTCTGGGAGATGAACCCGCCCTCGCCGCCAATTCGGATGAGCAAGTATCCGACGATGCCGCCACCGGTCGAGCCCAATACGACGATATCCCCCCGATCGAAATCGCTGTATTGCGCCGCAGCGACGACAACGAGGGAGATGCCGTAGACGAATACTGCAAGCAGCGTCGTCTGAGTGACGTGGGCGAGCAGGAGCACGACCGGGCGTTGCACCCCCACGAAGACGGCTATCACCGGGGGGACGATCGCCACGACCGCTAGCAGTCCACACCCGAGCAGGACCCACCGGGTCGACGTCGGCGTTCGGCCGGTATACTCGAACACGAGGAGCAACCAGGTCAGTTCGGCGAGGACCAGTCCGATGAACAGGACGAAGGTGATCGATGGTACTCCGATCCCGCTGATCGCAGCGATCGCTGCGAACACGACCGCGAAGAATACGAACGGCGGAACGGCCGGATGCGAGCGGTGACGGAGCGCAGTCCATCCGGCGAGGACGTACAGGGCCGCGACGCCAATGCCGACCACAGTCATCACCGCTGACGTCATTTGGTATCACCTACCTCGTCGCGCGCTTCCGGGGCCGGGTCGGCGCCGGTGGCGGCCACCTCGAGTCGCGGGAACGTGAGCTTCAGTTCGCTGTGAGAAGAACTCGTCGTGCTCCGAGTCCGTCCACCGACCTGTTCGACCGCCAGTCCGACGATCGTGGTGACCCGTTCGCGCTCCTCGGAATCCACGTCGGTCGGGACGGCTGTCTCCGACGCGATCGTGACGGCTGGCGGATCTCGCTCAACCGTGACGGCGACATCGCCATCGCCTGTCTCGCCGTACTGCCTGACACAGATCCGCAGGACCGCCCTCAGAAGCGCCGGTGACACGGCGACCGAGACAGCCTGATCCGGTGCGTCGAGGTGTACGCTCCATGCGGTTTCTGATTCGAGTTCGGCGGCGACCGACCGCGCGGTCTCAACTGCGTCGGTGTGCCCGACTGGTGACCCCTCGAACGTCCGTTCGAGTTCTCTGATATCTCCCAGTAGCGACTGTAATTCTACGATCTCCGTCCTGATCCGGGTGCCGGCGGGCGCTGAAGAGGCGTCGTCCTCTAGAGCAGTCTTCGCGAGCTCCTTGATCGCGCCTGCTCGCTCACGCACTGTCTCGACGAGGAACTCGCTGAGAAGGGACAGCCGGTGCTCCCGTCGTCGCTGGGCGGTCACGTCGCGGATCAGGATCGTCCGTCCGAAGTAGTTGCCGTCGACGTCGGTGACCCGTCCGGACGTCGCAAAGAGGAAGCGGCCGTCCGGTGTCTGAATCGACTGCTCGTCGAACGACGTCGCCGTGAACGTGTCGGGGAGTACTGTCTCGAGCGGGCGCCCGATCACGGCCGCTCGGTCGAGATCGAGCAACCGAGCGGCAGCGGGGTTACAATCCTGGACCTCGTCGGATCTGTTCGTAACGAGAAGTCCGGCGTCCATCTCCTCGATCAGGCGATCACGTCCTGCGAGCCGGACCGCGGGCACCGTTTCGAAGACGGGGTAGCGTTCGACCGCGACGAGGAAACACAACCCTGCGAGGAGGAACAGCACCGGTACGACGAGGGGTTGCGCGTAGACGAACGCGGCGTGACTGGCGAAGGCGAACAGGACGGTTCCCGCCGCGAACCAACTCGCCTCCGGAAGCGGAATCGCCGTCCGGCGAACCGCTGTTCCCATGATCAGGAAGACACCGGCGAGGGCGAGTCCCCCCAGGATGAACCGGAGCATCCCGAGAAACACCCCCGCGGCGGGAGGCCCGTTCGTACCGCCCGAAATCGCGACCAGGCTGGCCACCGCAGCGACGCCGGCGATCAGCCAGAATACGCCGACGACGGCGCCGAGAGGGGTCCGCAGCTCTCGCCCGTGACCAGTGTAGACGGTCGCGAACAACAGCCAACTGCCAGCGGCGAGGATCGTACCGAACGCGCTGATCGCGTCCAGGAGATACAGTCTCGCGGCCCCACCTGGAATCGCAACTCCCAGCGGCTCGATCGCCTCGAGGCCGAAAACCACGAGCAACGCGAGCACACAGGCGAATAGTGAGGCACCGACTCCGATCAGAGAGCGACCCTCAGGGTCCGTCTGGTGGGGCCACACCCGGACCGTTAGAAGACCTGTCCCGAGGACGGCGAGCAGTGTGATCGCGACACCGATTGAGTTCATTGACGGATGGTGGCGAGTCGATTGTGGGTTCCCGGAGCCCCCGAGTGGATCGGAATCGGCGACGCGACCCGCTTTGCACGGGGACGGTCGGGGGGTGTCACCGCCGTGGAACTCCGGTAGAGGTCGGCCGTAGTTTCGATGCGTACCTCATAAGACTGTGGGTGTAATTGGCACGATGACCACGTGACGAACGCTATGGATCGCCGAGCGGTTCTCTTCGGTCAGGGTCGATCCCCGGTGGCTGGCCAGTGTCAGCGTGAAACAAACGGAATCGTCGTGCTGTATCTATCCTCCGTATCTCACACGTCTCTACCGACAGCAATTCGATAGTTCGCTACACCTCTGCAAGATACAAGGCGCGTGCTTCGCACGGACCGTATGTGGAATAGAGCAGCCGAACCGGTCGATACAGATGAACCGCACAGCGTTCACCGCACCCGATCCGTAGTGTGGGGAAGAGTCACATGGTTTGTCAGCATAGTCATTCGGTAGAGGTAGCATGGAAACAGTCAGATCACCAGATGGCACGGCAATCGCGTACGAACGAACGGGGAGCGGTCCACCGCTCGTGCTCGTACACGGATCTACCGCCAACCACACGGCGTGGGATCCAGTCCGTCCCGCGTGCGAGGATCATTCCACGGTCTACGCGATGGATCGACGAGGCCTCGGTGAGAGCGGCGACGCCGACGAGTACGCACTGGAACGAGAGGCCGAGGACGTGGCTGCACTCGTGGAGTCACTCGATGCCCCTGCGGTATTGTTCGGCCATTCCTATGGCGCCCTCGTCTCGCTGGAGGCGGCCTTACGAACCGACACTCTGCGCACACTCATAACGTATGAACCGGTGTTTCCAGTCGGCGACGACGAGCTCTACTCCGAGGAGTTGCTCGCCGAGATGGAAGCCCTCCGCGAAGAGGGCGAGTACGAACGGATGCTCGTCCTGCTCCTCGAAGATATCGTCGAACTCCCACCGGCAAAACTCGACGCCCTGCGCTCAGACCCGAGCTGGCCGGACTTAGTCGACGGGGCCCGAACGTTGTACCGTGAGACGGAGGCCGAACGCGCGTACGAGTTCGATCCTGCCCGGTTTGCGGAGCTGACCACGCCGACCGTACTGTTGACTGGAAGCGAGAGTCCGGGCGATCTCACAAACCCGACAGATGAACTCGACAGGGCGCTCCCGAACAGCCGAATCGTCACCCTCGAAGAACGGGGACACGATGCGATACACACCGCACCGGACCTCGTCATCGACGAGGTTCTCGCGGTGATCCGAGAGTCACACTAACCCATCGCCGCTCGACTGCCTCCATCACGTCCGGCGTCTCTCCGATATGCGTCCGAGACCGAGCAACAGATACATTCGAAACGGTCTGGAGGACCCCGAAATATCACGCTGAATAGACGCTCTGAGTCGGTCAGGCCACTCCTGTCAGCAGTTTGTCGGTGGGGACTCCTCCTGCTGAACTCTCAGCGCAGATCTCTCAGTCGCTTCCGAGTGTGTCATATCGTCGTGACTGCGATGAGGATGCCACCGGCAGTGCCGGCGACGACGCCGACAGCCCTGGCCAGCTGTGGGCCCCACGACACCGTTCGTTCGAGCGAGAGCACCACCGCGATGATCGCCATCCAGAGGATGTTCATCGAGCCGACGACGACCATGAACGCGAACAATGCCCAACAGCAGCCGACACAGAAGAGACTGAAACGCACACCCATCCTCGCGGCGCCGCGAATCCCGGGGCGGTGATAGGTCATCAGAAATCCGAACGGCGACCGGCACTTGTCCAGACACTGGTACTTGTACGGTGACAGTTGGTATCCCCCGAGCAGTATCAACGTGCCCCCGAACAGGAGGAACTGATGATCGCTGGCGAGTCCAGCGATTGGAGCCAGGGCATTGACGATGAGGGGAACCAGACCGGTCAGCGTCCAGACGAGCGTATACATACCGAGTAGCGCGCTCAGGTGTGCAGCTTTCGTGGGGGCCGAGAGCTCCCCGAGGGTCTGGTTGTACAGCCGGAACAAGGGCACTGTCGAGGGATACATCATGGCGATCATCATCACTCCCCACATGACCAGATAGAGCCCGACTCCGACGGCGCCCTGCCCAATCGCCATTGCCTCCGGGACAC
>SKXI01000322.1 GCA_007128515.1 Halococcaceae archaeon
AGACGACGAGGAAGAAGTCGGTGACCGGGCGCATCCGCTCTTTGATCTCGGTGCTGTAGGGCAGCTGTGCGAGGCTGAGCCCGGCGAGGAAGCCGCCGACCTCGACGGTGACGTCGAGGGTTTCCGCGACGTAGATGAAGACGAACGCCCAGGCGACGCAGACGACGAACAGGACGTGGTGGTCCTCGGCGGCCACGCGCATCACCGGCGGGAGGACGTACCGGTAGGCGAGGTAGGCGGCGACGCCGAGGCCGACGAGCAGGCCGAGGATCACCGCGGCGTCGACCGCGAGTTCGGCCGGCGGGCCGGTGAGACCGGCGCCCACCAGCGCGAGAACGACGACGAGGTAGATGTCCTGGACGATCAGCACGCCGACGTCGATCCGCCCCGGCAGGGTCTTCATCTGGCCCTGCTCGTCGAGCAGCTTCACGATCACCGGCGTCGCGCCGAAGACCGTCGCGAGCGCGATGACGATCACGTCCATCTCGCGGAAGCCGAGCGCGTAGGCGACCGCCAGCGCGAGCGCCGTCTGGAGGACCGTCTGGCCGACCGCGATGTTCACGATCGAGCGCAGGACGTGTTTGATCCGCTCGAAGCGCATCTCGATCCCGAGGACGAACAGGAGGAAGCCGAGGCCGAGTTCGGCCATGATCTCGATCAGTTCGTCCTCGGTGACGATTCCCAACAGAACTGGACCGACGACGATCCCGGTGAGGAGGTAGGCGACGATCGCGGGCTGTCTCGTCTTCCTCGCGAGCACGCCGAGCAGCGTCGCTGCGACGACGACGATCGCGAAGTCGGTCGCGAGCGCTATCCCACCCAGCGTCATCGACGGAATCGGACTGACCTCGTCATCGGCTCACGGTTCTCGGCGTGCGGTAAGGGGGGTTTGGGCTGCAAGAGCCACTGCCGCTTCACGTCGAGGTCGAGGTCGGGGTCCAAGCCGTCCTCGGGGCCCCGACACGGATCCTCGAGGAGGAGACCGCCTCGCCGTCGTGGCCAGCGAACCGCTCGATCGGGAGGAGGCGTTCGCCGACCGCGAGCGATCGGCTCCGGTTCTCACCCGGTCGGACGAGCGCGGCCTCGTTCGCCTGGAACGTCGGCCTCACTGCCCGGAGATCGTTCGACCGAGCGTTCGGTTTCATACCGGTTCGTGGCCCCGTACGGTGGGCTCCGGGTCGTCGGTCGCGCCGAGGTATCGATCGAGCGAGTACGGGCCGCCGCCGGTGATCAGGAGCGCGGAGGCCAGGCTGAACAGACCGATGTGGGCGAGGACCGGGTCGTCCGGGAGTGCGAACAGCGTCAGCGTGAAGACGCCGATCGCGACGAGCGCCGAGGCGCGTGTGAACGCGCCGACGAGCAGCGCCAGCCCGAGGGCTGCCTCGGTGAGGCCTGCACCGAGGACCCAGAGCTCCGGGGCGAGGGGGACGACCGACGTGAGGTCGTACCGATCGACGGTCGCGAGCGCGGGCTCCGGTCGGAGGAGCTTCTCGCCGACGCCGAGACCCACGAACGTCAGGCCGGTCCCGATTCGGACGACGGTGGGCACGATCGCCTCGTACGGCGCGAGGTACCGTCGCGTCCCGACGGCCAGCCGCTGAACCGGGTCGATCTCGCCGTAGACGGTCCCTTCGGCGGCGGCCATCCGCGCGAGCACCTGGTCGGCGCTCGGCCGGCCGGGGCCCAGGACGGCGATCGCGAGGAATCCGGGCACGTACTCGAACGAGACCAGCAGCCCCGGCCGGGCGGGAACCGACGCGAGATAGACGGCGAGCCCGAAGAGGGCGGCCGCCCGCGTCGCGAGGCCGAACAACAGGAGGAAGCCGACGAGTATCTGGAGCAGACGCGCGATCGGGTCGCCGACGAGGACGGGCGTCGCGATCGGGTTGAAGTAGTAGCCGGTAAACCCCGCACCGACCATCGGGAGGCCGAAACCGAGCCGTAACAGCCAGGGCAGGAGGTCGGCGTACTCCCGTATCGCCGACCGGAAGACCGCGACGTCGCGTTCGAACGGCCGGAACCGGAGGGCGGCGAGCGCCGCGCCGAGGACCAACAGTCCGGAGCCGCCGACGAGCGCCGCCGCGAACGGGTCCGACAGCGCCTCGACGACGAACCACGGATCCACCCCTGCCTCCTCGTCCTCCAGGTACTCGACGTGTGCGCTCCCGACGCCGCTCGCGAGTGCGATACCGGCGAGAGCCCCGAGGGCCCTCGACGTGGCCCGCACGCCCGCCGACGACATCGCAGTACCGGGGCGGCCGAAGCGTCCTGCCATGGGCCGACCAGCGCACCGAGCGTGTTAAAGACTCTCACGACCGGACGTCGGTTCGCCGATCTCCGACGGCCGGGTTCGAACGCCCTCGCGTATCGATCACTGTACCGTCGGACGGAACGGTCGATAGATCCGACGGAGCCGGTCCCGACGCGACCTCTCGAAGCCTCCGTCCGACGGTATATCAGACGTCGAACACCACGTAGGCGTACCAGCCCTCCGCTCGCTCTTCGAGTGTCATCTCCGAGTAGGTGACGGCCTTGATCTCGCGGGCGTCGATCGACCCGATCGGGACGCCGCGGGCGCTGGCGTCAAGTCGCCACTCCTCGCCCTCCCGCTCGATCCGGACCTCGTGGCCGGCCGGGAGGACGTCGCGGACGTCGCGTTCGTAGATCAGTTCGTCGAGGTAGTCGAAGAGCAGCGCCTCCTCGCTCTCCGCTCGGATCGAGAACGAGAAGCGCTCGCCCTCGTCGGGGAGGTCCTCGCAGTGGGCGGCGGTCAGCCCGTCCGCGACGGCGGCGAAGAGCCTATCTCGGTCCTCGGCGCGGGCCTCGACGGCGACGTCGGCCGTGTGCGCCCGGAGTTCGTACATGGGTCGGAGTCGCCGGCGTCGGGGTTCACCGTTTCCATCGCCGGTGCAGTTATAATGCTTTCCCTCCCTAATTCACCAGTAGTGAGCGTCAACGTCGATCTGGAGGTGATCGGGCCGGGCGACGCGGCGGGGGTCGAGGAGGCGTGGCAACTGAAAGAGCGGATCCGTGCCCAGGAGGACGTCCTGAAACAGCGCCGTGGCTTCTTCCAGGAGGCCTACCGGCGTTCGACCGTCCACCTGCTCCGTGTGGGAGACGACCTCGCCGGATTCGTCGCGACCAGAAGCGACGGCTACGTCCTGTTTCTCGCGATCGCGCCCGAGTACCGGGGCGAGGGCCTCGGCCGGCGGCTCGTGGAGACGGTCGCCGACGAGCACGACCGGGTGACCTGCCACGCCCGGACGACCAACGAGGAGGCGCTGGTGTTCTACGAGCGCGTCGGCTTCGAGATCGTCAGGCGGATCGACGGCTACTACGAGGACGACGGCGACGCCTTCTACCTCCGACTCGGCGACGGCGGCATCAGGGGAAAGCTCTCGGAGTTCATCCGCCGGTGACCGCAGGCGCTTTAGGCGACCCAGTCGAACTGGTGACGAATGGACGAGCGGACGCGACTCTACCTGCGGGGGCGCTTCGGCGACCACTACCGCAGGGCGGAGATCACGCCACCACCGGGGGCCAACGAGCGCGAGTGGGGCTACATCCCGTTCTCGGAGGGCGGGACGAGGATGGTTCGCCACCGGTCGGTGCTGGACCTGGGTCGGATCGACGACTTCCTCTCGCGCGAGCGCCCTCGTCACGTCTACTTCTCGACCGGCAGATACGACGACCCCGGCGCGGGCTCGATGGGCGAGAAGGGCTGGCGCGGGTCGGACCTGATCTTCGACCTGGACGCCGATCACTTACCCGGCGTGACCCCCGGCGAGGACAGCTACGCGGAGATGCTCGCGACCTGCAAGGGAGCGCTCTACAAACTGCTCTCCTTCCTGGAGGAGGACTTCGGATTCTCGGATCTGACCGTCGTCTTCTCCGGCGGCCGTGGCTACCACGTCCACGTCCGTGACGAGGCGGTCCAGCGGCTCGAACGCGAGGGACGTCGGGAGATCGTCGACTACGTCCGCGGGATCGGCCTCGACCTGGAGGCGCTGATCTCGACGGAGACGGTCGCCGGGCTGGGTCGGAAGACCCCGGCTGAGAAACGGAGCCTCGACACCAGGGGCGGGTGGAGCCGTCGGGCACACGAGGGGGTGATCGCGCTCGTCGAGGAGGTGAGCGGGATGGAGGAGGAGCGGGCGATCGAGCGGCTCAGGGAGTTCGAGGGGGTCGGTGAGGGGAGAGCGGAGGCGGCGCTCAGGACGATGACGGAGAACCGGGCGGCGATCGAGGCGGGGAACGTCGACGTCCACCCCGCGTTCTTCCCGATCGTCAGGCAGGTCGCGGCCGAACGGGTGAAGACGCAGAACGCCCCGATCGACGAGCCGGTGACGACCGACACGAACCGGCTCATCCGGCTGCCGGGCAGCCTCCACGGCGGGAGCGGGCTCTCGGTGCTGCGACTCGATCGCGAGGAGCTACCGGGGTTCTCGCCGCTGGCCGACGCCGTCCCCGACACCTTCACCGGACACGAGATCGCGATCGAGACCGAGGAGTCCCGCGAGGTGGACCTCGGCGGGCGGCTCCACGAGGTCGAGGAGGGACACTCGACGGTGCCTGAGTACGTCGGGGTCTTCCTGATGAGTCGCGGCTGGGCGGAGAAGGGACGCGAGCGGTGATCGGGTCGAGACGGCGGCGGTTCGAGTCGAGAGGACGGGAGAGTTAAGTGAGTCCGAGACGTCGCTCGCGAGTATGTATCAGGTCGTCGTAACCGACGTCGAGGTGCGGGCGTGAACCTCGACGACCTCCAGTCGGTCCGCGACACCGAACGCAGAAAGGACAGCCTCCAGCACCTGGAGGCGAGTTTCTACCGCGACGTCGCCCGGTATATCGAGGCGCTCAGGGAGGAACGATCGACGGTCGCCGAGACCTCCTCGGACCCGTTCGCGGACCCCGAGGTCCGCCGGCTCACCGACGAGATCGAGACCGCCGAGGGGACCGTGGAGGCGATCTACGAGCGCCGGGTCGGAAAGCTCGTCAAGCTCGCGAGCTTCGCCGCCGCGGACATGCCCGCCGACGAGGAGGGGCTCACCCGCGAGGAGCGAGCGCTGTTCGAGGACCTCGTGAGCCGGATCAAGGAGAACAGACGCCACGTCCTCTCGGTGCTCGCGGGCGAGGGCTCCGAGGTGGATGACGGATCCGACGAGGGTGAAGCGGGGTTCGATCCGGCGGATCGGACGGGGATGCGAGCCGAAAACGCTTCGGAGCCGGCTGCCACCGACCCCGACGTCAGCGCGGCCGACCTGATGGGCGGGGCCGAGCCGACGCCCCCCGGGGACGACGCCGAACCGTCGTTGGGGACGCGAGAGACGCCACGGGACGACGGTAGCGGGAACGGCGAGGCGTCCGATCGTGCCCCGGAGACCGAACGCCGGACCGTGCGGATCACCGAGGACGTCGGCGAGATCGTCGGCTTCGATTCGCGGACATACACCCTCGCCGCCGACGACGTGGTGACGCTGCCGGTCGAGAACGCGGAACCGCTGGTCGAGCGCGAGGCCGCGGAGCCGCTCGACTGATCGGCAGGCGAAAAGCAGTCGTTACCGGAACGGGCTTGACGAGAGGGAGCTACTGGAACGCGCGGCTCGCGTCCTCCTCCTCGATCGCCTCGGGGGTCTCGAAGCGCTCTTCGATCTCCTCGTAGCGCTCGCGCACCTCGCTGGTCACGCTCGGCAGCACCTCCCCCAGCGCCGCCTCGAAGTGATCGCGCGAGATCCGGACGTTGCCGACCGTGTCGGCCATCTCCTCGGGGGAGACGGACCGGATGAACTCGCGGGTCGCCGCGAGCGACGCCTCCCTGCAGACCGCCTCCACGTCCGCGCCGACGTAGCCGTCCGTTTTCGCCGCCAGCCAGTCGAGGTCGACGTCGTCCGCGAGCGGCTTCCTCTCCGTGTGCACCGCGAAGATCGCTCTGCGTGCCTCCTCGTCCGGGACCGGAACGTGGACGTGTCTGTCGAGCCGACCGGGGCGCAACAGCGCGTTGTCGATCAGGTCCGGTCGGTTGGTCGTGGCGATCACGACCACGTCCTCGAGCTCTTCGAGTCCGTCGAGTTCGGTGAGCAGCTGCGAGACCATCCGCTCGGTGACGCCCGAGTCGCCGGTCCCGCGGCCGCGTTCGCCCGCGATCGAGTCGATCTCGTCGAAGAAGACGATCGTCGGGGCGTTCTCGCGCGCCTTGCTGAACACTTCCCTGACTCCCTTCTCCGACTCGCCGACGAACTTGTTGAGCAGCTCGG
>SKXI01000378.1 GCA_007128515.1 Halococcaceae archaeon
ACTCGACGACGTCGAGTACTTCGTCGACGTCGAACCCGAGGTCTCCTGGCGCACCTCCGTCCCGAAGTCCGTACACTCGCTACAGACGTCGAGCTCTGCGCCCTCGATCTTCACGGTCGTCGGAGACTGCGTGTCCGCGCCGCACATCTCGCATTGGACCATGTCCCGGGTAAACGCGCTGCCCGTATAAAACGTCTGCCGGTCAGCGGAGCGCCAGCAGCGCGTAGTAAAACCGCTGGAGCGCGGTCAGGTGGCCGACGACCGCGAAGACCACGAGCAGCCAGCCGACAAGCGTGAGCGGACCGATGCTCCCGGGGAAGAAGGTCGCGACCGTGGTCACCGCGCCGACGAGCGCGAGTCTGTCGGCTCGTCCTAACAGACCGCCGTAGACCCGATCGAGACCGACCGCCTGCGCCTGCGTCCCGAGGTACGAGGTCATGAGCACGCCCGTCACCGCCGCCAGCCCCAGTCCGTACGCCCCGAGACCGGCGGCGAGGCCCGCGACGATCACGATGTCGGCGTAGCGGTCGAGCACGTGGTCGAGGAGGTCGCCCGCGGTGGAGGCGATCCCCTGACGGCGCGCGAGCGCGCCGTCGAGCACGTCGAGCCAGCCGTTGCCGAGGACGAGCAGCGCCCCGACGAGGTACCAGGTCGGGTTCGCGCCCGCAAGGTAGAACGCGATCGCGGCGAAACACGCCAGCGCGAACGCGATGACGCTCACGTCGTCCGGGCCGAGGCCGATGCGGTCCGAGACGTCGACGAACGGGTCGAGCGCCCGCTCGAGATGCGGTCGGAACTGATCGAGCGTCATACGAACGCCCCGTAGTCGACCGCACCCGCGCTCGGCTCGCGCTCGCCGGCGAGCACCCGTTCTACCTCCCGGGCGACCGCTTCGGGGGCTCTCTCGGTCGTGTCGATCTCGTAGACGTTCTCGATCCCCACCGCGCTCACCGCCTCCGAGAGCACGAGGTCGATCGCCTCCGCCTCGGCGTTCTCGCTCGCTTTCCCCTCGGACTCGCCGCGATCTCGGAGCCGGCTCTCCAGGAGGTCCGGCCGGCACCGGAGCACGACGACTCGATCCGGATCGAGGTGGTGTGCGAGGTGTGACTCCACGAGCGATCCCTCCGCCTCGCGCTCGTCGAGCCAGTCACCGAGCGCGTCGAGGTCCGCCACGAGGCTCCCTCTCCCCTCGTCCACCTCGGTGTAGAGGCCCTCCTCGCGGATCACGTCGTTCGCGTGGATCACCGCGAGGTCGGTCTCCACGAGCGAAACGGCCGTCGTCTTCCCCGTCCCGGGGGTGCCGGTGACGGCGACCCTCACGCCGGGACCTCCGCGAGGACCTCGTTCACGGCCTCGACCGCCCGCTCGGTTCCAGTCTCGGTTCCACACGTGATCCGGATACAGGCGGGCAGCCCGAAGCTCGTACAGTCCCGGACGATCACCCCCCGGCGCTGGAGTTCCTCGGCGACCGCGCTCGCGTCGCCGACCTCACAGAGCACGAAGTTCCCCTCGCTCTCCCAGGTCGGCGCGTCGAGACCCTCGGACATGTACTCGCGGCTCTCCCTCGCTACCTCGACCGAACGCTCGACGTGCTCCTCGTCGCCGAGCGCGGCGAGGCCGGCCCGACAGGCGAGCGCGCTCGCGGCGAACGGCGTGTTCACCTTCGCGTAGGCGTCGGCCCAGGTAGCTGGAACGACGGCGTAGCCCAGCCGAAGCCCCGCGAGCCCGTAGGCCTTCGAGAAGGTACGGAGGACGGCCACGTCGTCGCGCTCCCCGAGCAGCGAGACGGCGCTCTCGCTCTCACCAAACTCGCCGTAGGCCTCGTCCACGAGGACGAGCGTCTCCTCCCCTGTAGCGTCGGCGAGCGCCCCGATCTCGGGGAGGGAGATCGTCGAGCCGCTCGGGTTGTGCGGACTCGTGAGGTAGACGATCCGCTCGCCGTCGTAGTGGTCGAGAACGCCCTCCGCGGTCTGGGCGAAGTCCTCTGCCTTCGAGATCGGGTAGCTCGCGACCGTGCCGTGGTGAAACCGGGCGCTCATCGCGTAGTAGGCGAAGCCGGGTTCCGAGACGAGAACCCGGTCGCCGGGGTCGAGCAACGCGCGGGCGAGGTAGTCGAGCGCACCGTCGCCGCCGTTGGCCAGCCAGATCTGCTCGGGCGAGACGCTCCAGCGATCGGCGATCGCCTCCCGCAGGTCGACCGCCGAACTCTTCGGGTAGGTGTGGACCCGGGCGGCGTGTGCGCGGATCGCCTCGACCGCCTTCGGGCTCGGGCCGAGCGGGTTCTCGTTCGAGGAGAGCTTCACGAGCGAGTCGGGATCGAGGCCGAGTTCCCGGGCGACCTCTTCGATCCCGCGCCCGGCGACGTACGCCGAGTGCGAGGACAGGTCCCGTGTGTGCATGTCGGATCGGACGGAAGGTGCGCCCTTAAGCGTGCACATACGCGTCCGGATCGACTTTCCCACCCGATCGACGCGCTCTGCGAGCCGAGTTTCCCGGGCTGAACACGGACGGAACGTGAGTACGGAGCGGTGACTGCTCCCGAGCGATGACCGGTCAGAGCCACCGAACGGGCGCATCGACGGGGATCGTACAGAGTGCCGTCGGACCCGTCTTCCAGCGGCGAATCTACCTCGCCCAGCACTACCTGCTGCTCCGCTCCCGATCGGCTTCGTCTACTCGATGGCGCTCGGGTTCGGGCTCGTCTTCGGGCTGGCCTTCTCGATCCTCGTCGTCGGGCTCGAAGTCGTGCTCGCGATGGTGCTCGCGTGCCGGTTCGCCGGTCGGTTCGCGTACGTGCTCGCGGAGTCGCTGCTCGGCGTCGAGATGGAACGCCCGGCGTCTCACCGGACCCGAGCGAGCGCCTCTTCGGGACGGTCCGGAGCTACCTCGACGACGGCTTCACCTGGCTGGCGCTCGTGTTCGTCTCGATGAAGCTCTGGGTCGGTCTGCTCGGCCTCCTGGTACTGCTCGCGATCAGCAGCGCGCTCTCGATGGCCACGGCGGTCGCCCGGCTGCCCCAAACGGCCGAGTTCGGCGAGGTGAACGGCGAGACGGTCGTCTGGACGATCGGGACGCTCCCCGAGGGCGCGCTCGCCTCGCTGCTCGGTCCGGGTCTGCTCGCCCACCTGATCGCCGCGTTCGGCTCCGTCGCCGGTCGGATGGCGGTCCACCTGCTGGGCGATCCGACGGGCGCTCTCCGGGACCCGTCGTAGGGTGCCCAGCGAGCCCTCTACGTGCTCGGGCTCTCGCGTCGGAAGCGAACCGCGGACGAACGCCGGATCGGGGAGCGGAGTCGTCGCTCACCAGCCCCGATCGTTCCGTGAAGGGTACCCGATCTGTTGCTCGGATCCTGACAACAGTTAAGACAGCGGATAGATAACTGCCGGACGAACGATGGGCCGGAGTCGGTCGCCCAGCTACGAACCCCAGCGTTTCGAGACGCGCCACGGCGAGTGCGTCATCGAGGACGGGGTGATCCGGTTGGAGGAAGGCCCACGAGCGACGTTTACCAGGGTACGCGAGGGGCTCCGGGAGTTCGACCTCGAAGCGCTCGGGACGCCCGCGCTGTTCCTGCTGATGGTCGGCGGGATGGGGTCGACGCTCTGGAGCCTGTTCTCCTCGCTCTCGGAGGGGTTCTGGCTGACCGCGTTCGCGCTACTGGCCCTCGCGGGAGTCGTCCTTCAGGGAGCTATCTGGGTGAAACGACGGTTCGTCGACCCGTCGGAGATCCGCTGTAGCGAGGTCGAGTCTGTGAGACGGGTCGACGACCGGACGATCGAGATCGGCTACAAGGACGGACCCGAACGCGTGAGCCACACGATCAAACTCCCGGCCTGGAGGACCGAGAGCGCCCGGCAGGAAGCGAGGGAGGCGTTCGAGGAGAAGGGGTTCGAAGTCGAGCGCGACGAGCCCGAGACGTGGTACGACAGGCTCACCGAGTTCGCCTGAGCTACCGCCGCCAGAGCGACATGATCGCGCCCCCGCCGCCGACGCTCATCCCCATCACCCCGTACTCCAGGTCCTCCTGGCGGAGCTGGTGGGCGAGCGAGGCGGCGAGCATCCCCCCGGACGCGCCGATCGGGTGACCGTACGCGATCGCACCGCCTCTGGGGTTCATCCGCTCGCGTGGGATCCCGAGCCGTTGCATCGCGTAGACCGACTGCGCGGCGAACGCCTCGTTTATCCAGAACGCGTCGACCTCGTCGACCGAGAGATCGTTCGCTTCGAGCAGCGTCTCGATGACGTCACCGACGGCCTCGTTGAACTCGTCGGGATCCCGGTAGGCGGTCGCGTAGTCGACGAGCGATACCATCGGCTCGACGCCCGCGTCCTCTGCGGCCTCCCGGTCTGCGAGCAGGACCGTTCCCGCGCCGTCCGAGAGCTTCGACGCGTTCGCCGGCGTGATCGTCCCCTCTTCCCTGAATGCAGGCGAGAGTCCCGCGAGGTCCGCCGGCGTCGACTCCGGGCGGGGTCCCTCGTCGCGCTCGACCGTCTCCGCACCCACGTCGACGGGAACGATCTCCTCGTCGTAGCGCCCGTCGTCGACGGCATCGGCGGCCCGGCGGTGGCTCTCGAGCGCGTAGCGGTCCTGACGCTCCCGGGAGAGGTCGTACTCGTCGCCCTCCCGCTCGACCAGCCGTTCGGTGATCTCGCCCATGTGGACGTCGAGGTTCACGTCCCAGAGCGCGTCCAAAATCATCGAGTCCTCTGCCGTGACGTGACCGTGGCGTCGCCCGGTCCGGTAGCCGGGCAGGATCCAGGGCGCGTTCGTCATCGACTCGAACCCGCCGGCGACGGCGAACTCGGCCCGATCGGCGGCGATCCGATCGGCGGCGAGCGCGATCGCGCGCAGCCCCGAGCCGGAGGCCTCGTTGACGGTCGTCACCGGCACCTCGTTCGGGAGGTGGGACTCGACGATCACCTGTCGGGCGGGCACCTGTCCGATACCCGCCTGGATTGCGTTGCCCAGCCCGACCCAGTCGATCAGGTCGGGGTCGAGGTCGGTTCGCTCAAGGAGGCCGTCGAGCGCGGTCCGTCCGAGTTCGATCGCGGAGGCGTCCGTGAGCGAGCCGAGCAGCGTTCCGTGTGGCGTCCGCGCGCCGTCGACGAGTACGACCTGGGTCATACTGTACCCTCGACGCGCATCGACGAGTAGGTACCGCCGGGGTGCTCGCCCGTTTCACGGACCACGCTCCGATCGCTCGCTACTCGCCCGCGCCCGCGGCGGCGAACCCCGCGAGCGCCTCGCTCATCGCCTCGATCGCCTCGCTCTCGGAGACCCCGTGGCGACCGACGAGGACCGCGAGCGGGTCGTTGTACGTGACCTGTACCTGCCCGTGCTCGTCACACCAGACGAGCAGCTTCTGTGGCAGGTCGATCCCCGCGGTCTGGCTCTCCTGCATTACCGGCGTCCCGAGTTCGGGCGCACCGAAGAGGATCAGCGTCGTCTCCCGGAGCTCCTCTCCTACGGACTCCGCGTTCGCCGCGTGATCGATCGTCGCGACCAGCTGGGGTGGCCCCTCCTCGATCGCCGCCTCGATCCGTTCGACCGTTCCCGCGACCGTCTCGCCACCCTCGACGGTCACCAGCCCGGCTCCGGGCTCGATCCCGGCCCCGTTCGGGTCGGATCCCGCCTCCCCGTCGCTCCCTGGCTCACCGTCGTCGTCCCCGTGTTCCGTGTCGTCTTCCCCGTGTTCGTCGCCGGAGACCTGTCCGAAGCCCGCGACTCCGGCGATTGCTCCCGCCGTCGCTCCGGCGACCTTCAGCACGGTCCGCCGGCCGTCGTCGGTGGTACGCGTCATGGACACCGGACGATGTGAGCGCCGTTACAAGTAGCTACCGCGGTCGTGCATCACCGCCGCGGCTCACCCGCGAACGCCGTGTTCGAGGGTTCCCACGCCCTCGATCTCGACCTCGACCCGGTCGCCGTCCGACAGCGGGTTCACGCCCTCCGGGGTACCGGTCGCGATCACGTCGCCGGCCTCGAGCGTCATGTACGTCGTGATCTCCTCGATCAGTTCCGGTACCGAGAAGTACATCAGGTCGATCGTCGACTCCTGACGCGTCTCGCCGTTCACCCGGAGGCCGATCGTCGCGTCGTCGGGCACCTCGTCGGGCGTCGCGAGCACCGGTCCGATCGGCGCGGCGCCGTCGAACGCCTTCCCGCGGATCCAGTTCTGTTCCTCGCGCTGGTCGTCGCGGTTCGAGACGTCGTTCAGGCAGGTGTAGCCCGCGATCACGCCCTCTGC
>SKXI01000241.1 GCA_007128515.1 Halococcaceae archaeon
CGGGTCGAGACGGCGCTGGGCGAGTGAGTCGGCCGTCCGCCGTCGCGCCCGGAACGCCCCTCCTCGCTGAGCGGGTCGGGCTGAGCGAGCCTGGTGAGGTCGCCGGCTCCGTCCTTCCGTCGTCCCCTCGCCCGCACCCGGTATCCGTCCGGGGTATCGGCCGTCAGCCGCCGCGGGTCGCTACGCGTACCGGCTTCGACCGGCGCTGCCGGCGGCGACGGCCAGGTCGGCGTACACCTCGGCGATCCGCTCCCGGATGTTCCGGCCGGCAACCCGCGGGTCGAAGTAGTCCTTGTCCGGGGACCACTCGACGTCGTTGAAAAAGGAATCACGGTCGCCGTTCGTCCCCGCCGGCGGGACGATCTCGTCGACGTGACTCCGGTAGAGGTCGAACGCGGTCCGGGTGTACTCGTACTGATACCGGGTGTCCTTGTTGACCTTACAGACGCCGTGCTGGATCATCCGCTCCAGCTGGTCGGGCTGGACCCCCGAGGAGCCGTGTAACACGAGCGGGACGTCGAGCCCGTGGTCCCGTAGCGCCGTCCGGATGTCGCCCGCCAGGTCCGGTCGGAGTTCCAGGTCCTTCCCCTTGGCGACGCCGTGCTGTGTACCGACCGAGATCGCCAGCAGGTCACACCCCGTCCTGTCGACGAACTCGACGGCCTGCTCGGGATCGGTGTAGAAGGCCTCCTCGGAGACGATCTCGTCCTCGACGCCCTTGATCGTGCCGAGTTCCGCCTCGACGAGGATGTCCGCACCGGCCCGATCGATCGCCTCGACGACCCGTTTGCTCCTCTCGACGTTCTCCTCGAACGGTTCGTGGGAGGCGTCGATCATGATCGACGACGGGATCCCCAGCTCGATCTGTTGCTGGATGACGTCGAGGTCGGTCTGGTGGTCCATGTTGAGGAACACGCCGACGTCGTACTGCTCGGCGATCAGGTCGAGATAGGTCCCCATCGCTCGGAGACCGGCTATCGGGTCGCCGTTGCCGGCGAACGTACAGCCGCCGTTGCTCAGTTGTACCAGGAGGTCGGAGTCGACCTCCGAGGCCCCCTCCATCAGCCCGATCATCACGTTCGGTTCGGCGACGTTGCTCGCGACCAGCGCGAACTCCTCCGCGAGCGTGTCCTCGTACACCGATGCGAGTTCCGTCCCTCCGTAGTACGTCATTACTGATCACCACTCCCTGATCGTGTGTCGAGTGTTATAAAACCCGTTCGTGACTGGGACGCACTCCCGAACGCCGTTCGCTCGGAACGCAAAAGGGGCCGGTCCTGGCGACCGATCGGTTCCTTCTTCCCCTGCGCCGCGTACCGCCGGCGGTGGGAACTCCTCGCCGCCCGCGTCCGCCGGGCGGTGATCGATTCCGAGCCCGCTTCCGTCGCCCGGAATAGACGGAGCTCGAACCCCTCGTTGACGATTGCGAGTCAGTACCGGCACGACCGCAGGCCGTCTGCCGGCCGCGCCGGCGAACCGTCGCAACCAGCAGTATCAAGCCGTGCTCGCTGAACGCTCGCGAACGCGAACTGGCAGGTGCTACTATCGATTATTACGTAAAAAATTACTTATTAAAAACACTACAACGCCGTACATAAGGCCGATATCACGGTACTAACTCCGTTACAGGAAAGCGGAACGTTCGGGGATCGAACACCTCTCGACGTACCGGGCAGTGGACGGCAAGGGTGTCGAGCTGGGCGGTATCCGCTCGGGGTCGGGGATCACTGGACCCTGGGGGAACCCCCGACGGCCGTGTTCCGCACGGGCCGTTTCGGTCGCACGCCCCGACCGAGGGATCGCTCGAACGTCACGACCCGGAGAGGACCGCGAACACAGGGCGCACTTCCACAGTCGCTTGATCGCCGGAAGGTGATGCGCCCGTCGCCCACCGCCGGGTGTGGTCCCCGGCCGGGCGGGTGCGTCGTCGGCCCCCGCGCTCCCGGTATCGACGATCCGAATTCGTGTCACATGTCGATTACCTCCCATCAGAGTTATGTGGATATTCCTCGCACGTCACACGCTATGGACGCGATAGTACTTGCCGGCGGATACGCCACCCGGATGTGGCCGATCACCCGAACACGGCCGAAGATGCTGCTCCCGGTCGGCGAGACGACCGTCATCGACCGGACGATCCAGGAGCTGGAGGCGGACGACCGCATCGAGACCGTGTATCTGAGCACGAACGACGCGTTCGCCGACGTGTTCGAGGCGCACATCGACGAGATGGGCTACGAGAAAACGCAGCTGTCGGTCGAACACACCGAGGACGAGGACGAGAAGTTCGGCGTCGTCGGCGCGCTCGCACAGCTCCACGAGCGCGAGGACATCGACGACGACCTGTTCGTCATCGCGGGCGACAACCTCATCGGCTTCGATCTCTCGGAGTTACTCGACTACTTCGAGGAGCGGGACGCACCCGTCCTCGCGGCCTACGATATCGGATCCCTCGAGAAAGCCAGATCCTACGGCCTGGTCGAACTCGACGGCGAGCGGGTCGTCGACTTCCAGGAGAAGCCGGACGAACCACGGAGCACGCTCGTGTCGGTCGCCTGCTATGCGTTCCCCGCGGACTCGGTGCGCTTCGCGGAGTATCTCGCTGGCGACAACAACCCCGACGAGCCGGGGTGGTACCTCGACTGGCTCCAGGCGCAGGAACCGGTCTACGCGTACACGTTCGAGGACGTCTGGTTCGACATCGGCGAGAAGGACTCGTATCTCGACACCGTCGAGTGGAGGCTCGATGACGGGTCGTTCGTCCACCCGGACGCGACGGTCCAGAACTCGAATCTCGGCGCGGCCGTTCAGGTGATGGCCGGTGCGGAAGTGACAGACTCCACCCTCGACAGAACGGTCGTCTTCCCGGGCGCGAACGTCCACGACTGCGATATCGACGAGACGATCCTCGACAGCGACGTCGAGCTCGAGGGTCTCAGGATCACCAACGCGCTCGTCAGCGAGGTAACCCACTCCGAACGGTAACGGACCGGTAACGACGCCCCGATCCGCCCGTCGCCAGCCTCGATCGATCCCGGTCGCTGACACCGGCGGACTCCGTCCGCAGTGGTCAGTCAGGCCACCGACTCGACGACGTCCCGACCGGCAACGAGGAGGTTATGCACCTGCTCGTCGCTGTCCGCTTCGGCGTACACCCGGAGCTTCGCTTCGGTTCCGGACGGTCGAACCAGCAGCCACGAACCGTTCGCGAGGAAGATCTTGAACCCGTCCTTCGTGTCGACGCGCTCGACGGGTACCCCGAGCATCGACTCCGGCAGAGATCCCTCCAGTCCGTCGATGACCGTCGCTTTGCGCTCGTCCGGGCAGTCGACGCTGATCCGGTCCTGGTAGATATCGCCGTACTCCGCGGTGATCGCGTCGACGCGCTCGTCGATCGGGCGCTCGGTGTGAGCAGCAGCGATCACCAGCGCGAGGAGGACGCCGTCCTTGTTCCGCAGGTGGCGGGTGATGCCGAACCCGCCGGACTCCTCGCCGCCGCAGAGGGCGTTCGCGTCTCGCATCCCCTCGGCCACCCACTTGAATCCGACCGGGACCTCGACGGCCTCCTCGCCGTGGGCTGCCGCGATCTCGTCGATGAGAAACGTCGTCGAAACGGTCCGCACTGCCGGGCCGCTGTCCGACTCGAGCAGGTACTCGTAGAGCGCGGCGTAGAGGAGGTTCGGGTCGAGGAAGCCGCGATCCGGCGTGACGACGGCGAGGCGGTCGGCGTCGCCGTCGTTGACGAACCCGATCTCGGCGCCGCCCTCGGTAACCCGTTCGATCAGTGTTCCGAGCCTCCCCGCCGTCGGCTCGGGGGAGCCGCCGCCGAACGTGGGATCCAGCTCACACCGGAGCCGCTGGACGTTCGCCCCCGCCTCCGCGAGCAGGGCGTCCGTGACGCCACGTCCGCTTCCGTTCATGGCGTCGTACGCCACCGACAGTCCGTCGAGGTCGCCGTCCACGAACGCCAGTGCGTGTCGTTCGTACGCCGGGACGAGCTGCTCCTCGGTGACCGTCCCGTGGTCCGCTTCGGGACGGAGGTCTGGTTCGTCGAGCAGCGATTCCAAGCGGTCGGTGACCTCCTCCCCCGCGGGTGAGCCGTCCGGCGAGAGGAACTTGATGCCGTTGTACTCCGGCGGGTTGTGGCTCGCGGTCACGACGAGGCCGCCCTCGAGCCCGCGGTCCTTGAGCGTCCAGGCCAGCACGGGCGTGGGGCAGTCGCGCTCGCTCACGACGACGTCGAGACCGTTGCCGGCCAGCACCTCGGCGAGTGCCCCGGCGAAGCCGGGCGACGTTTCGCGAGCGTCGTAGCCGATCCCGATCGTCTCCGCACCCCGCTCGGCGAAATAGTCGGCCGCTGCCTGTGCCACGATTCGGACGCGCTCCTCGGTGAACGTATCGAGCGTCGCGCGCCAACCGTCGGTCCCGAACGCTATTTGTTCCATACACCGGGACTCCGACCCTGGGGATCAATACGTTACCCCTCGCCTCGTCGACGGATCGGCCTCCCCGAGGGGCGGATGGACCCCCCCGGAAGTCGGTCCCCGTGACGCCGGTGTCGGTCGCCCTGTCGAAGGTGACTCCGCCCGCGTCACGGCCGCCAGCGGCATCCGACTATCCGCGGGCTCGCTTGATCCCGCGGCGTCACTGCGCGCTCACGACGTCCTCGTCGGTCGGTCCCTGCCCGTCGAACTCGGCCACGTAGGCGTCCAGTCGGTCCGGATCGTCCGCACCCGGGAGGGCCTGAGTGGCGGTCACGCAGTCGGCGTCGACACCGATCTTCTCACAGACGAGGTCGGACGTCGCCTCGGCCATCTGCCGGTAGGTGGTCAGTTTACCGCCGACGATGCTCGCCATGTCCTCGACGCCGTCGGTGGCGTGGTCGAGCAGGAAGAACCCACGCGAGATACCGCGCCGGGTGCCACTCGCCTCGTCGGGCGCGTACAACGGTCTCACGCCCCACCAGGTCCGGATCTCGGGTGCGTCCGCGACCGGCGGGAGCATCGCCGCACACTCCTCGATACTCTTTTCGACCTCCCAGTGTTCGGTCTCGTAGTCGTCCGGGTCGTCGACGGCGACGCTGGTGGTGCCGAGAACGGCCTCGGTCTCGTGTGGCACGACGATGTCCCCGTCGTCGGGGTCACGACAGCGGTTGAGCACTGGATCGAGGTCGCCGTAGTCGACCGAGACCATCACGCCACGGGTCGGTTGCATCTCGACGTCGAGCCCGGCCATCGCGGCGAACGACTCCGCCCAGGCACCAGTGGCGTTGACGACGTAGTCGGCCTCGATCGTGTCGTCGACCGAGCCGCCGGCGTGGACGCCGGTCACCCGCCCGTCCTCGACGGTCACGTCCTCGACCGGTGCGTGGGGGTGTACCGTCGCACCGTGGTCGCGGGCGTCGGCCGCGTTCGCGGCTGAGAGTCGCGACGGATAGATGACCGCGTCGGGCACCTCGAAGACGCGCTCGGTGTCCGGCGCGAGGTCGGGAACCTTCTCGCGTGCTTCGTCACCGTCGAGCGGCTCGGCCGGGATGCCGATCTCCTCGCACGCGTCCAGCTTCGCTTCGAAGTAGTCGGGGTCGTCCTCGGCGAGCTGGACGAACAGGCCACCGGTGTCGCGGATGCAGGCACCGGCAATCTCACGGATGATCCGGTTCTCCTCGATGCACTCCTCTGCACCGACGTGGTCCGCCTCGGCGTAGCGGGCGCCACTGTGAAGCAAGCCGTGCGACCGACCGGTCGTGCCACTGGACAGGCCGCCGCGTTCTACGAGCGTGACGTCGACGCCACGGGTCGCGAGGTCACGTGCCACGCCAGCACCGGTCGCGCCACCACCGACGACGAGTACCTCTGTTTCGTTCGCCATGCAACCGCCTTTGGACGGCTGACGTATTACTCTACCGACGAGGGGAGCCGTCCAGAAACGTCCGGGGGACGTGTCACGGCGAACGGCGGGATGCGGGCGACCTAGCGTTCGCGCTCGGTGTTCTCGACGACCGCGAACTTCGACCGTATTCTACTACAGTGGCGTTCGACCGGCTCCACACGATAGATCGGCGAACTCCTCACCGCGGAGCGTAACCTCCTCCGCGAGGAGAACGGACCCGGATCGCAC
>SKXI01000139.1 GCA_007128515.1 Halococcaceae archaeon
CGGCGGACCTCCGCGAGCCCCGCGGTGAGCGCCGAGCAGAGCAGTCCGTCCGGGCGTTCCCTGTACAGGTGGTCGCCGTGGGCGTGACTCAGCGCGGCGATCCCTCTCGGGTGGGTCGCGTCGCAGACGACCGTCTCGCTACCCAGGGGAATCTCGATGCCGTCGGTGTGTCTGACGGGCACGGTCGCCGTAGGGGCCGGGGGTGTATCGCTCTCACGCCTGCGTCGCCTCCGGCTACTGTTCCTCGTAGAGCTCCTCGACCCGCGAGAGCGTGTCGGCGTCCGCCGGCGCGAGGTCGTCGCGTCTCCGGAGGAATCGAGGAAACCGGAGCGCGTACCCCGAACCGTACTCCGGCGAGTCCTGGATCTCCTCGTACTCGATCTCGAGGACGAGTTCGGGCCGGAGCGAGACCCGTCTCCCCTCGGTGCCGGTGACGAGCGGTTCGAGGAGGGCGGTCAGCTCCGCGAGTTCCTCGTCGGTGTAGCCCGTCGAGAGCCGGCCGATCTCCGGGAAGCCGTCGGTCTCGGGGTCGTAACAGCCGAGGAAGAGCCGGCCGAGGTAGTCGCTTCTCCTCCCCTCGCTCCACTGCGCACGGGTGACCACGAGGTCGAGCGGCTCCATCGCCGGCTTCACCTTCACCATGTGACCGACCCGTCGGCCGGGCTGGTAGGCCGCCGCGGCGTTCTTCGCCATCACGCCCTCGTGGCCCGCCGCGAGCGCCGCCTCGTAGAACTCGCGGGCGCGTTCGTCGTCACGCGATCGGAGTCGCTCGGCGTGTTCGATCCCCTCGCGTTCGGAGAGGAGCGGGTCGAGACGATCGAGGCGCTCCGCCAGCGGCTCGTCGAGCAGCGACACCCCCTCGACGAACGGCAGGTCGAAGACGTGGAGCGTCGTCGGGATCGCCTCCGAAAGCTCCTCCACGTCGTACTTCCGGCGGACGCGCCGCGAGAGCTGCTGGAACGCCACCGGTCTCTCCGTCCCTCGGTCGTAGCCCACGAGTTCGGCGTCGAGTAAAGCCGACTCCGCGGAGACCGACTCCTGTACCGCACGAACTGCCTCCGGGAACGCCTCGGTGACCTCCTCCAGCCGCCGGGTGAAGATCCGCACCTCGTCGTCGCGCTTGTGGACCTGCACCCGGATCCCGTCGTACTTGTACTCCCACAGCACGTCCTCGCCCCCGGTGGCGACGTCCTCGATCGCCTCGGCGATCCCCTCCGACTTCTCCGCGAGCATCAGGTCGATCGGCCGGAAGAGCTCGATAGAGAGCGCACGAAGTCCCTCCCGTCCCCCGTCCCTGGCCGTCTCCGCGACGATCCGGTAGTCGTTCGTGAGCTGGTAGGCGCGTTCGACCGCCTCCCGATCGGTCTCGGTTCCCTCCAGGAACGCCTCGGCGAGCGCGTCGCGGACGGTCCCGGAGCCGACGCCGAGTCGGAGGTGGCCGAGCACCGTTCGGACGAGGTACCGCGCCTCCTCCGGCTCGGCGTCAGAGAGCAACCGCGAGACGGCGTCGATCCGCCGGCCCTGGCTCCCCTCGCCCTCGTAGCCCGCGATCTCCTCCAGGGTGGCGTGGACCGTCTCGACGTCGAGCGTCGTCGGGACGAGCGCCTGCTGGGTGCGCTCCGCTATCGCCCACGCCGCCGCGTCGCCCAGGTCGCCCGTCTCGCGCCAGCGGTCTTCGGTCTCTCCCTCACCGATCCCGGTCGCCTTCGATATCGCCTCGCGGGTCAGGTTCGAGGAGATCCCCAACTCGACGCTCTCGCGGGCCGGGAACGCCCTGCCCCGACAGAGCGTGATCAGTAGCGGGAGGTGGGTCTCGTCCGCGTCGGCGAACAGCTCGGCGAGGACCGCGGTCTTCTCCAGGGTCGAGTCGGTCCCGGCGAGCGCCCGATACGTCTCGACGAGGGCGGCGTACTCCATTCGGGCTCACTACGGACCGGGGGAGCAAATGGGGTCCGGCCGCAGGTGCGATCCCGACGTCACCGGGAGACGAGCGCCGTGCGGGCGTCGGCGAGCACGAGTGCGAAGACGACGGCTACGAGCGCGACGAGACCGGGTTCGGGGGCGGCCGGCGTCAGCGCGAAGAGCGCGACCATCGGGAAGAAGCCCGCGAGGCAGTAGCCGAGGCGGGCGAGGCGTGCTCGTCGCGAGTCCGCGGAGAGGTGCGGGAGCGCGACGAGTGCGGCGGCGCTCAGTACCAGCGCGGTCAGCGCGTTCGCGAGGAACGACCCCGTGACGAGCTCGACGATGACCGCGGTGTACGCGGCGAGGAGGAGCGAACACGAGAGGAGGACAGCCCGAGTGAAGAGCGCCCGGTAGCCGGTACCAGTCCCGAGTTTGCGGTTCGTGAGGACCGGCCAGGGACGGCCGGCGGAGAGGTGGCCGCCGCGAAAGAGCGGGAGGAAGAACGTCAACGTGAGCACCGAGACGACGGCAGCGGTTCCCATCTCGATCGTGTAGACGGGCGTGGCTGCGAGGACGAACAGGACCGGGAGGGTGAGGATCGTCACCTGGGCGAAGCCGCCCTGGATGAGGTCGACGAAGAAGTCGTACACGGACTCGTGGTCGTGCGGGGCGTCGCCGGTCCGGCGGTCGCCGGTCGCGTAGATCGGTTCGGAGCGTCCTCGCGACTCGCTCATGGGCCGGGATCGGGAGTCGAGCCCGATAGCCCTTCGGGACGGTCCCGCTCAGACGATCGCTCGCCACCGCCGGCCACAGTCGTCACAGAGCCTGACCGTGCCGATCTCGCCGGGGTCGTTTCGCGTCGAGAGCGCACGCTCGCAGGCGGCACACTCGAGGCGGTCGTAGGTGTCCTTCTCGAGGTCGCCGTCGCGTAACGCCTTTCTGACGGATTTCACGGGAGACAGGTTGGGAGCGGTCGTGTAAAAGCTCTCCGGCTATCCGATACGTTCGCGTGGCCGCCTCGCTGGGCCCGGCGTTCTGCCGTAGCGTGCCAGCACCCCTGCTGCACCCGTAACGATGGGATGGCGGGGGAGGCGACTGGTCGGGTCGATCGCTATCAGGGGTCGTCCGTGTCCCGATCGTCGGAGAACCGCTCGAGCCTGCTGACCGTCTCCTGGTCGTAGAAGAACGCGAGCAGGACGACGGGACCGACGAGGGGGACGGAGGTGGCGAGCCGGGCGTAACCGATCCGGTCGCGTCATCGATCCGCTCGTCGGTGCCGCGGCGCCGGGCGTCGGTGTGAACGGCGATCAACCATCCCGTACTGTATCGGGAGGAGGAGGGCTACCGTGAGGAGGAGCGCCGTCTCGGCCGTTCGATCGAACCACCTCACCGAACGTACACGAACGCTCGGGCGGGGGAGCTACGATTCGAAAGGGTTGAACCGACGAACCCGCTCTCCCCGAGCGTGACACGGAGAGGCGTCTTCGGCTCGCTCTGTGCGATGGTCTTCCTCGTGAACCTCGCGAGGGTGGTCTTCGCGCCGCTCGTGGAGCCGTTACAGGACGCCTTCGGGGTCGGTCCGGCGACGGTCGGCCTGATCGTCACGCTCGTCTGGGTCGGGAGCGCGGTCCCCCGAATCCCCACGGGCTACCTGCTGACGATCTATCCCAGACAGCAGATGGTGCTCGCGACCGGCGTGATGCTCACCCTCTCCTCGGTCGTCGCGACGCTCGCGAACTCGATCGTCACCCTCGCTATCGGCGCGGTTCTGCTGGGGACCGCGAGCGGGGCGTACTTCGTCTCGGCACACCCGCTGATCGCTGAACTCTACACCGAGCGTGTGGGCCGGGCGCTCGGCATCCACGGCACGGCCGCACAGCTCTCGGCGGTGATCGCCGCACCGATGGTCTCGCTCGCGCTGTTCGTCTCCTGGCGGCTCGTCTTCGTCGCCATCGGCCTCGGCGCGCTCCTCTCGACGGTCTACTTCACGCTCATGGCGCGGCGGACGGAGTTCCCGGCGGCCAGCGGCGCGGACCGGGACTTCCTCGGGGCGATCCGCGCGGAGTGGTCGGTGATCGTCCTCGGGGTGGTGGTCTTCGGCGCGACGAGCTTCGTCTGGCAGGGACTGTTCAACTTCTACCCCTCCTACATGGAGGCGCGTGGGTTCGCACCCGCGACGGCGAGGAACCTCCTCACGGTCGTCTTCGCCGCGGGCGTCCCGGCGTTCTGGCTGAGCGGGATCCTCGTCGACCGGGTCCCGAGCGTGCCCTACCTCGCGGCGATCATCGTCACGTTCATCGGGGGCGTCCTGCTCCTCACGGTGACCGAGAGTCTGATCGGCATTCTCCTCGTGAGCGCGTTCGTCGGCTACGTCATCCACAGCATCTACCCCGCCGCCGACGCGGTCTTGCTCTCGGCGTTCCCCGACGAACACCGTGGCGGGGCGTACGCCGTGTTCAGCGGCGGGATGATGCTCGGCCAGTCGCTGGGGAGCTGGCTCGTCGGCGAACTCGTCGAACGGGGGTTCACCTACGACGCCGTCTTCCAGGGGCTCGCGCTCTCGCTCGCCCTGCTCGTGGTCGCGGTCGGTGCGCTGCTCGCCACCGGCCGGATCGACCCGCGGTGAGCGGTCACCAGACGGGCGGGGAACTCTTCGACGACGAGATCCGTGGGCTGAGACGAACGGTAACCCGTCGGGCTCGTGTGCGGTATCCTACACCCGATTCCGGGGACTACCGTTCGCCTCTCCATCCGTTTCGAAGGCTCACCCGGAGACTCCCGGACACCCACCACATCCATGGCCACACTGTTCGTCGTCCGTTCTCCTTCCCCGCCCGTCGTCCGAATCGATCGTCGGACCTTTTCGGTTTCGACCGTTCGCACGTTCTCTCGCGGTCGTCCCTGCTCGCCGCTCCGATCCGTCAACTCTCGTCGCAGCGGAATCCGATCTCGAACGGACCTGGCGGGACGTCGCTTTCGTCCGCGGCCTCGTCGGGTATCTCGCCGACGGCCGTGACGACGCCGTCCCGGCCCCATCGGATCATCGGTTCGTTCACCACGCCGTCTCCGAGGGAATCGGGCGGGAGGTCGTCCTCGACCGTTCCGTCCGTACGCTCTCGGTATTCGAAATGGAACGTGTTCGGTGCGTCCCCCCGCACGGTGATCTCGATTGAGTCCCGGCGGAGCAGTTCGAGCGTTCCCATCTCCGGGACGACGAACTTCTGGATCACAGCGATCGCGACGTCGTCGGGGAACTCCCCCTCGCCTTCCCCGGTGGCGAAGCCCGCGAGAGCGTTGAAGAAGGGATCGTTCGACCACTCGTCCGCCTCGATCGTCTCGTCGTAGCTCTCCTCGTCCAGCGGTCCACCGACACAGGGGGCGTCCGGAAGGCTCGTGAGTTCGATCCGCTCGTCGCCTATCACGGCGATCATCGTGCCGGGTTCGTCCGGAACCTCCACGTCGTGGTGGTCGTCGTTCCAGCCGTCCTCCGGTTCGAAATCGATCTCCGACGGGGGGAGATCCGCCACGTCCTCGGCCGTGTCGTCCGGGTCGTCTGAGTCCTCGTCGTCGGTCGTTCCGTCCGAATCGCTATGGTCCTCGGTCGTGTCATCCGGGTCGTCTCGGTCGTCGGTCGTCTCCGGGTCGTCGTCCCCCGGATCGTCGGTCGAGTCGTCGGCACCCGCGTCGTCGCCGTCATCGCCGACACAGCCCGCGAGTCCCACGACCCCTCCGCCACCCAGTACCCGGAGTATCCCTCGTCGTCGAACCCCCTCCCCGTCGGTCGTAATCGTCATCGTCTCGACCCTCACTCCCTCACCCCTCCGCCGGTCTCAGTACCGCTTCCCACTCGTGCGTCGAGAGTCCGTACTGCTCGTCCGGGACCGTCTTCCCCCCGGACCCGGTACGCTCTCGTTCGCCGTCCATACCTCCGTCGGTAGCGGGGTTCTGCCGCCCTCATCCTTCCGAGGACGATACGGATCCGAGATCATAGTCGCATCGTTTGACACGGTGTCGCCGCGACCGGCTCTTTCACACCGTGAGATCGTTTCACCACTCGTGGGCCGCCCCGTCGTGTCCCGAGCGCGTCTCCGGGTCGCTCTCGCGTCCCCGTGATCGGACGACGGGCCGGGGCGTACCCGACCGCGGCAGGGCCGTTGTCCGGCAACGTCTCACTGGATCGCGATCGGACGCGCCGGGCGATCCGCCCCC
>SKXI01000021.1 GCA_007128515.1 Halococcaceae archaeon
CGAACTTCTCGGCGTACTCGCTCACGAAGGGGGCGGTCCTGAACTTCACGCGGGCGGTGGCGACCGAACTCGGCCCGCACGGGGTGCGCGCGAACGCGGTCTGTCCGGGCTTCGTCGAGACGGCGCTCGCCGAGGGCTACTTCGAGGCGTCGGGCGACCCTGACCGGGCACGGAAGCGGATGGAGGAGAGCTACCCGCTGAAGCGACTCGGCGAACCGGAGGAGGTCGCCGACCCGATCGTCTTCCTGCTCAGCGAGCGCGCCTCCTACGTCACCGGCCACGGCTTCACGATCGACGGGGGATACTCGGCGGGGTAGGTCCGAACCGGTTTTGCCCGCGGCCCGGGAAGAGGAGGTGAATGAGACTGCTGATCGTCGGGGCGGGGGCGATGGGGCGCTGGTTCGCGCGCGCGGTCGCCACGGGAGCGGACGACGTCGCGTTCGCCGACGTGGACCGCGCGGCCGCGAACGCGGCGGCCGAGACGCTGGGCGGTCGAGCGGTCGCGCTCGACGGCGAGGAGGGGTTCGACGCGCTCTGTGTCGCGGTGCCGCTCTCGGCCGCGCCCGAGGCGATCGAGGAGCACGCCTCGCGGGCGGGAGAGGCCGTCTTCGACGTGAGCGGCGCGATGGTCGAGCCCGTGAACGCGATGCGCGCGGCCGCACCCGGTCGCGAACGGGCGAGTCTCCACCCGCTGTTCGCCCCGGAGAACGAACCCGGGAACGTTCCGGTGGTCGTCGACGAGAACGGGACGATCACGGAGGAGGTGCTCTCGCGGATCGAGGGACGGGGGAACGCCCTCGTCGAGACCACCCCCGAAGAGCACGATCGGGCGATGGAGACGGTCCAGGCGAAGGTCCACGCCGCGGTGCTCGCCTACGCGCTCGCCCGGGATACGGTACCCGAGGGGTTCGAGACGCCGGTCTCGCGGGGGTTCGACGACCTCGTCGAGACGGTCACCGGTGGAACGCCACACGTCTACGGGGAGATCCAGGCGGCGTTCGACGGTGCGGAGGACGTCGCCGACGCGGCCGAACTGATCGCCGAGGCTGACGGGGAGGCGTTCGAGGCGCTCTACCGCGAGGCGGGCGAGCGAGTGAGACGGGAGGAGCCGGGAGCACGGTGACGCCCGAAGAACGGGAGACGATCCGCGACACGGCCCGCTACCTCAGGAACGTCCGGCCGATCGATCCCGAGGAGCTGACGGAGTACGTCGAGAGCCGACCGCACTCGGCGGCCGTGCGACAGGTACTCCGTGAGAGCGCACCCGAGATCGGCCTACTCGAACGCGAGGACGGCACGTTCGTTCCGGTGCCCGAAGAGCCGCTCTCGCCCGAGTTCGACGGCGTGGGGAGACTGCCCGAGCGCTACGAGCGACGGCTGGACGACCTCGTGAGGGAGCGCTTCGGTCCCGACTGGGAGGACGGCGAGTCCGGCGACGCGCTCAGGGGGGCGATCCGCGACCTGAAGGAGCGGTACTACCGGGAGCGAGACGTCTCCTACGACGAGACGGCCGCGCTCGGCTACGCGCTCTACCACCTCCACGACTACTACGCCGCGGTCCAGTACGTCCTCGACGAACTCGGCTCTCGGGGCCTCCTCCCGTCACAGCTCCGCGTGCTCGACGTCGGCGCGGGAACGGGAGGCCCGGCGCTCGGGCTGGCCGACTACACGGAGGGCGCGCTGGTCGAGTACCACGCGGTCGAGCCGAGCGTCGCCGCTGACGTCCTCACCGAGTTCCTCACGGAGACGGGCCCGAACGTCCATCCCCGGATCCACAGGGACCGGGCGGAGACGTTCGAACCCGACGGGGAGTACGACCTGCTGCTCTTCTGTAACGTCCTCTCCGAACTCGACGATCCGGTCGGCGTGATCGAACGCGTTCTCCCGCACCTCGCCGACGACGGCACGTGCGTCCTCCTCGCGCCCGCCGATCGGAACACCGCGATCGGGCTTCGAGAGGTCGAACGAGCACTGGTGGACGACGGCCCGCTCGACGTGTTCGCGCCGACACTGCGGCTCTGGCCGGGCGAGCGGCCGACCGACGAGGGCTGGTCGTTCGAGGTACGAGAGGACCTCGAGCCGAGCGTTCTGCAGGAACGTCTCGACGGGGGCAAACGGGGCGAGAGCGATCCGGGCGAACGGACCGCCGCAACGGGTGAGTTCGTCAACCGGGACGTCCAGTACGCGTTCTCGCTCCTGCGTTCGGACGGGAAACGCCGAATCGACGCGGAGCCCTCCCGCTCGCGGTTCGCGCCGCTCGCCGAGATGGACCGTCACGTCACCGACCGGATCGACTGTCTCTCGGTGAAACTCAGCCGGTCGCTCTCGGAGGGACGCCCGCTCTACCGGATCGGCGACGGCAGCCAGCGCGAGGACTGTTTCGCAGTGCTGACGAACGAGACGTCGCTCAATCGGGGGCTCCGCGAAGCGGGCTACGGCGAGTTGCTGGTCTTCGAGTCGGTGCTGGTGCTCTGGAACGGCGACGAGGAGGCGTACAACCTCGTCGTCGACGACGAGGCGGTCGTCGACAGGGCGGGGTGACCGCCGAGTGAGGGGTGGGGGAGCGAGACCTGTCGGACGAGCGGGATAGGTGGGCTTTTGCCCCCGCCCTCCGAGGCGGGGCCATGGACGCAGACGGCACGCCCGAGGTGCTCCTGACGAACGACGACGGCATCGACAGCCCCGGCCTCCACGCGCTGGCCGACGCGCTCTCGGAGGTGGCGAACGTCACCGTCGTCGCCCCCGCCGACGACCAGAGCGCCGTCGGGCGGAAGATCACCGTCTCGGGACCCATCTCGGTCGAGGAGCGCGACCGGGGCTACGCTATCGGCGGAACGCCCGTGGACTGCGTCGTCGCGGGCCTGGAGGCGATCGGTCCCTACCCCGACCTCGTCGTCGCGGGCTGTAACACGGGCGCGAACCTCGGCGCGTACGTTCTCGGTCGTTCCGGCACCGTGAGCGCGGCCGTCGAGGCCGCCTTCTTCGGGCTGCCCGCGATCGCCGTCTCGCTCTACATTCCCGAAGACGAGTGGGACGGCAAGCACAGGGCGATCGAGGACTACGCCGAGGCCGCCCGGGCGACGCGACATCTCGTCGAAGGGGCCCCCGACGCTGGGATCTTCGAGCACGCGGAGTACCTCAACGTGAACGCGCCGATCGCCACCGGGGAGCCGGCGGGGATGCGTGTGACGACGCCGTCGCCGATCTACGACATGGAGGCGAGCCACGACGGCGACTCGATCACCCTCTACGACCGGATGTGGGAGCGGATGGCCGACGAGGAGATAAACGACCCCGACGAGAGCGACCGTCGGGTCGTCGTCGCGGGTGACGTGAGCGTCTCGCCGCTGACGGCCCCGCACACGGCCCGCCCACACGAGTCGCTCGAGAGCGTCGTCGCCGAGTTCAACGGTCGGGAGCCGTAGAGCGGACGGTTCGGAGCCCGAAACCCGACCACGTAGGCGTTCTCCGGTCCGAGTCACTCTCATCGAATCGCGAGTGGGTAGAGGGGGGTCGCTCCGATCGGTCCGTCGACACCCGAACGTACACCCCGGTCGAGACACGTCCTCCTGCGGTCCCGTTGACTGACCCCGAGCCGCGCACCGATCGAGAAGCGTCGACCGTCACTCGGCGTCGAACCGCTCGTCCGTAGTGATCTTCCGGTCCTACCGTCCGTTCTCCCACTCGTCCTCTCCGTCCCACGGCGGCGGTCCCAGTATCTCGAAACCGTACTCCTCCTGGAGCGCCGCCACCTTCTCCACCTCCTCCGATGTCGGTTCCGTTTCCGGGGGAAGCGTTCGTTCGTCGGCCGGCGTGCCGACGTCGAGGACGAAGTTCTCGAGATCCGGTGGAGAGGTGAGACAGAGGTGTCGGGCGGGAATCTCGCCCTCGACCCGGTAGCTGTGGGGCGTTCCGTGCGGCGCGTAGACCGTCGACCCCTCGGGTGCGCGGATCTCTCGCTCCCCGACGCGAAAGGTCTCTTCGCCCTCGAGGACGTAGAACAGTTCGTCCTCGGCGTGGTGGACGTGCCACGGCGGCCCGAACCCTGGTGGTGCGAGCTCCTCGATGAGCGAGAACGACCCGTGTGTATCCGCGCCGGTCGCCTTTATGATCACGAGCGTTCCGAGCAACCAGACCGGCGTTCCCTCACCCTACCTACGGCGAACAGCTCCGGCGGCTGTGCCATTCGTCCCTCGAGGACGTTTCGCGTAGAGAGCCTTTCTCGGGTCGATGTGAGCCGTGGCGTGTCTGTCGAGGAGGACGGCTGGCACCGCTCGTTTCCACCGGTCTACGTCGTACGAGCGATTCGAGACGTCGTCTCGGAGTCCAACTGGTGACGGGACGAAGCGGGCCTACGCGTCCGGTGGGGAGAACGCGCGCAACGTGTCGCGACCGGCCGGCTGTACACTCACTTCTTCGAGCCCGAGATCGGTGAAGATCCGGGACCAGTCGCGGTGATAGAGCGGGAACTCGTCGTTGATCTGGAGGACCTCCGACTCCGACGTCTCGGGTTCGTGTTCGACCGTGACGAGCAACGAGTCGGTGATCCGGACCAGTTCCTCGAACACCCACTCGCTGTCCGGGTGGAGGTGCTGGAGCGTCTCGACGGTGTAGAGGGCGTCGTACCGGTCCTCGTCGATCCCCTCGATCAGCTCCTCGATCGCCTCGAATCGGAAGCTCCCGGCCTCCCTGAGGTCCGGGTACGCCTCGGCCATCACCGTCGCAGCCTCCTCGTTCACCTCGATCCCGTGGAGGTCGTCGTAGCCGTTGGCGTGGAGGTGTGCGAGGTGGCGTCCCGAACTACAGCCGAGTTCGAGGACGCTCGCCTCCGGGCCGACCCGCTCGTCGAGCGTCTCCCTCACGAGCTCGCTCGTCGCGTTCGGGCCGTGGTGTGCGTAGTACGCGGGCGAGAACTCGCCGGAACGTGCGGCCCACTCGTCTCTGAGCTCTGAAGGGGTCACTACGTTCGAGTCACGACCCCGACGGATAAGGGTAGTGGGTGGGCCCGGTCACTCTCTTTCTCTCTCGCGCCGTTCGGCCGTTCGAGGTGGCTCACCTCCCCGACCGAGCGTGCTCGTTATCGCATCACCATCCCGTACTCGGCCTTCATACACCGGTCCTGGACGACGTCGAGCCCCGCGCGTTCGGCCCTCCTCGCGGCGCGGTCGTCGCGGATCCCGGGCTGTGTCCAGATCACCCGGACGTCGTCCCGGGCGATCGCCTGATCGACGATCCGCTCCACCTCGTCGCTGGGCCGGAACACCTGGACGATCTCGATCTCCTCGTCGACCTCTGCGAGCGAGTTGGAGGCCAGTCGTCCGAACACCGCCTCGGCGTTGGGGTTGACCGGCACCAGGTGGTAGCCTTTCCGCTGGAGGAACGCGGGCACGATGTGGGCGGCCTTGTCGTAGTCGGTGGAGGCCCCGACCACGGCGATTCGCTCCAATTCGAGGATCTCCCGGATCGCGTCTTCGCCGTCTACGGGCATACACCGGGTAGCGGGGGCTTGGCGATGAGTGTGCCGACGGGCAGCGGACGGTGAGCGACGGCCGCCGTCCTGGGACCACGGAAATCCGCTCTCGGCGTCCGGTGTGACACGATCTCCGGCCGTCGAACAGGTCTTCGAGAGCCCTTCGGTGGGGTGCGAGCGCGTCCAGTACCCGGGTTCCGATCTCCGCCGTCCCCTATCCCGAGCCCCGTCCCAGCAGCCGTTCGGCTACACGTAAATAGACGCTCCCGAAACGGATCGGTATGGACGGAGATCTGGAGTGGCTCGACCTCGAGGAGGGCGAGGAGGTGCTGTGGGCCGACACCCCGCATCCGTACAGCCTGCTACCGACCCTCGTCGTCGGGATTCCGCTGTCGCTCCTGCTTGTCGGGCTCGCGATCATCGCGTCGGCGTACCTGACGTACAAGAACAAGAACTACGTCGTCACCTCCGACGCCCTCTACAAGAAGACGGGTGTCCTGTCGATAAACGTCAAACGGATCGAGTTCGAGAAGGTCCAGGACACCTCCTACCGACAGAGCTTCCTCGGCACCCAGTTCGGGTTCGGGATCGTCGAGGTGAGCACGGCGGGCGGTGGGAGCGTCGAACTC
>SKXI01000448.1 GCA_007128515.1 Halococcaceae archaeon
CTGATCTATCTGTCATCCTATGAGTACCGCTACGTAGAGGCGTGTTGCTCGCGCTCGTCCCTCCCCTCGGGGTTTGCGATGTTCAGGCTGAGACATCTCCTCTTCGTCATAGGGATCATCGTAGGAGTTCATACTTCCTCGAAGGCGAACCGAGCGACGTCGGTGGCGTGAGAGCCTGGGAGATCCGGGTGGCTACGATGATCCCTATCAGTTATCACGTAGACACCGTCTCACCATGGTGTAAGAGGGAGTGATCGATCAAGATAGCGGCCCTCTTCGAGTCAGGCGAGCCTCACGCCTATCCTATCGACCGTGATCGACACGCGATCCGGTTCGCACGTCATCGTAGTCCCGGTGGCCTCACAGCCATCGGTCGTTCGGGCTTCTCCTTCGAGGTACGCTCCCCAGACGTCGGGATGTGACGAATCTACGTCGATCGTTACGTCTCCTGAGACCGTCTCGGTATATAGCTCGGTTTCCGAATGCCGGGTCTCCACCAGGAGGGTCGTGCTGCCGCCGACGGAGTCGGTCCCTTCGGGGTAGGTGCTAACGATCGGCAGGGTCACCCGTTCCTCCGTGAACACGAAGTTGGGCTCCCCGAACGCGACTGCGTTACCGTCGTCCTCTCTAACGAGCATACCGCCGACGTAGGTGATCTCGGTCCCAGATCCCGAGTCGTAGACGATCGAATGAGCCGTATAGTTGTGTGAGAACTCCCCCTCCGTGGCCGACTCGCCCTCGACGGTTATCTCGAGCGATTCCTCGATCGAAACCGACGCATCGGCCAGCTTGATCTCGGTCGCACGGCTCGGGGCGCCGTAGTGGACCACGTCGTCGACGTTGTTGGAGAGTACCTCGAACGCCGGTTGGACGTTCGTCGTCTGCTGGTGCTCCTGGGCGTTCTGTAGTCCGGTGTACCCCGCCACCGAAACCACGAGCAACGAGAGGACGACGATCCCGAAGACGAGAGCGAACCCGATCAGCTCGCTCTGGGCGCGGTCAGTCATCCCGAACCTCCAGTACCGCTTCGTCGGAATCGTACTCGATCACGAGCGTCCCACCGGTCACCGTCGTCTCTCGGACGGTCAGGTCCGTTCGATACGGGACGGAGACGGTCACCTCGGGATCGTGGGTTTCGAGTGTCACGTCGCCCGATCCCGACTCGTTCACCTCGATGGCGTACTGGGTGCCCGCGATGCGGTCCGGCAGGTCCGAACGGAGGGCGACCGTCCCGGTACGTTCGTCCGCGAGCCGGTCGGCGGCGTGGAGGTCGGCCACGAGGGCGTTGCCGACCACCTCGAGCGTCGAGCGGACGGTGTCCTCGCGCTGGTTCTCCACGAGACCGGCCATCGAGACGAACAGCGTCGACGTCAGCAGTGCGACGACGCCCAACGCCAGCGCGTAGCTGACGACGGTCGAGAGGCCACGATCATCCATCGGTCTCACCCGGGCGGATCCGGAGTTCGCTCTCGTACGACAGCGTCGAGGAGTGGTAGGTGAGGGTTGCTTTCGCCCCGTCGATCGCGGGAACGGCTCGCGGCGATTCGGTTCCCCCGGCGTCTACCGTCGTTTCCGCCCCGCCATCGACGGTCAGGGCGTACTCGCCCTCGACGGTATCGGCGTTCCGATAGTCGATGTCGGACGACGGTTCCAGGTCGTCGGTCACCGACAGACCCGCACACGGGGTGCCGTCGACCGTACCGGAGACGAGGTCGATCGTGACGGTCTCCCCCGGCGACGAACAGGTGTCGGTACCGGTATCCACGGTGACCTCGTCGTCCTCGTTGGCGTACACGTCCAGCTCCCGGACCGATCCATCCCCGTCCTCGACCCTCACGCTGAAGCTCTCGTTCCCGAGGTCCTGCAGGCGCTCGGCCGTGATCGTCATCCGGAACTCGGTGACACGCGAGACGTTTTCGGCCACCGTCCAGTCCGCCGTCCCGTCCCCGTCCGTGAACTCCCGCTGCGTCTCGTCCTGGAGGATCCGCGTCCCGTACGTGACCTCGTCCACCGAGAGGGTCCCCGACGCGCCGTCAGTGGCCCGGTGACGATCCGAGAGGTCGCTCCACTGCTCGACGTCCTCGCGAAGATTCGTCTCCAGTTCGTCCTCCGTGACCGTTCCGTCACTACCACGGTTGGTGGAGAGGATGATGCCAGCGATCGCCCGCTCAGCGCCGTCTTCGTACGCCACGACGCTTCGTTCCTCGTTGGCAGTGGCGCTATCGGTCGCGATAGCCTCGGTATAGATCGCGGTGTTCAGCACCACCGCGAGCACGACCAGCAGTACCGCTATCCCGATAGCCCCTACCAGGAGCAGCTGTCCACGGTCGTCGAGACGTGCGGTCACGCGCGCCACACGACCACCTCCACCCGGAGGACGTTGTACACCGAGCCGTCACCGGCCTTCGATGCGTAGAACTCGCCCTCGGTCTCGTTGTCCGTCGAGAGGTCCGATACGGTGACGTTGCGGGCCGTCTCGTTCGCGTCGTACAGCGGATCGTCGTCGTGCAGCGTCACGGTGGTCGTCGCACGGACCGCGTCGTCCGTGGGGGTTCCGTGGTGTATCAGTCGCTGTCTCTCGACTTCGCTCTCGTTCCCGGCGTAGTAGACGTCGACGTTGTACTTGACGCTGAAGCCGTCGAACGTCCGATCGAGAACCTCCCCGAACTCGGTCGGTGGACTCCGGGAGACGTAGTACTCCGCTTCCTCGTCGGTTTCGTGGAACGCCTCCTCGCTCTCGTTCCAGAACAACAGCGTCGGACGGAGCGATTCGTTCGACACGGCGCTGTCCAGAGCGCCGTCCGCGAGCCCTCGGTTCTGGTCCTCGATCCCTGCGTCGGCCGTACTCGGCGTGTTTCCTGTGACTCCAGCAACGTGAAGCACGAACGCGACCGTCGCGAGCAGGACCACCGCTGCCAGGACCGCCTCCAGCGTGAACGCCTGCCCCCGGTCGGTCATCGCGTCCATACTTTCACCTCCAGCAAGGCGTCAGCCCCGTCGAAGTGAACCGTTCGACGGGCGGTTGCGATCGCGGTACCGTCGTCGGGATCGGTCGGGCCACGAGCGAGTCGCTCCGTTCCGGAGTCGTCGATAGATCCGCCGTCGGCTCGAAGCACCTCGTGATCGCCGTCGGACCCGGTTCGCTGAATCGTGACGTTCACCGAGTACCGGTCGGCCGTTCCGACCGCCCCGGTCAGCGACCCGTCCTCGAAGGCGCAGCCGGTCGTCTCGTAGTCGGTGAGAAACGCCACCGTACACTCCTCGTCCAGCCCCGAGGGGCTGTCGGGGTCCGCGAGGAGGTCCCCCACCAGGTCGCTCGCTATCCGATCGGCGACGACCGGGTGTTCCTGGTCGTCGTACGGGGCGGTCATCTGTGGGACGAACGAGACGACGAACGCGATGACGAGCAGGAAGATACCGACTGCGACGACGAAGTCCGGGAGCGTCTGTCCGCGCTCCGTAGCGAGTCGACGCTCGCGTGGGGTCACGCTACCCCCACCCAGACGCCGAGAGTGATCGCCGAGAGGGCGACCACGTACTTCACGCCCGACGCGAGGCTTGCGCTCCGGATGTACCCGCACACCAGACCCGACAGGATCGCCTGCAACGTCACGGCGTGGAAGAAGAGCAACGACAGCTGGTCGACGTCGATCGAACCACCGAACCCGTGACCGGCGCCAGCGCCTCCGTTCGCCTCCTGGGCCAGCTCCGCCATGACGTCGATGAACTGGACCTTCATGACCGCCATCACCCCGAGGAGCGTGAGGAAGGTCAGGACGATGATGGCGACCTGGATTCTGGCGTGCGAGATCCGTTCGCGTTCGATGTCCTCCTGCGCTTCGGTCGCTCGTGCGGCCGTGGAGAGGACCGACGATATCTCGCCGGAGATCTCGTGGGCCTTGCTGACGAGTTTCACCGTCCGAGCGAGCCGCGGGATCCGGTACTTGTTGTTGAACACGACGAGCGACTCGTTGAGGTGCATCCCGTAGGTGCTCTTGTCGTACATCACTCCGAACTCCTCGCCCAGCTTCCCCGGAGTGGTCTCCGAGACGACTTTCACCGACTCGAGGAGCGTGAGACCGGTGGCGTTCGCGCTGGCCAGCTTGCGGAGGTTGCCCGAGAGACCGTCGAGGATCGCCCGTCGCGACCGGACGTTCAACTCCCAGAACAGCGCGAGTGGAACGCCGACGAGAAACACTGGGAGGTAGACGTACACGAACGTCGACCACACGGGCTGGTCGAGAGCCCCTGCCCACGACCGCGGTGCCACCCCGGAGAACACCGCGAGGAGAACGATCACCAACGACAGGGGTACCGTGATCGCCAGCGTGTACAACGGGTTCTCGCGGAAGAAGAGGTCGGGTCGTCTGACGAACTGCTTCGCCCTGAACGTTCCCTCCCGTCGTTTGATTCGATCGAAGAGGTAGTAGGTGCCGGTGAACTCGCGGACGAACCCGAGGTCGAACGGTCCCGATTCGCTCCCGGCGTCGAATCGGGGGCCCTCGTCTCCGACCTGGAGGTAGCCGTCGCCGACCTCGTCCTGCTTGATCGTCGCGACCAGTAGCAGGAACGTCGCTCCCAGAAACGGGATCAGTACGTAGACGGTCAGGTAGAACAGCAGGTCCTGTGTACCGCCCATGAGCGCCGTTATCACCAGCACGATCAGGAGCAACAGCGGGAAGAGCGAGAGGGTGATGTACATCTCGCTGAACAGCTCGAGGGTATCGAGGTTTCGCTGTTGCTGTTCTTTGGCCGTTCGGAAGTGGAGGTCCTTCTTGTCGTCGAGGAAGTCCTTCATGTTCCCACCGCTGTCGATGATCGACAGCATGTCGGTCAGGAACTGGCTCAGTTCGGTACTCGGAGTCCGAGACGCGCGTCGTTGGATCGCCGATCGATAGTCCGTGTCGAAGTAGCGCGTCTCCTGAAGGATCGTCCGGAACTCCCTGGAGACCTCGCCGTAGGTGTCTTCGGCGTGTGCGACCGCTTCGATGATCTCGAGCTGACTCATGCCGCCGACCGAGAGCGCATACATGAACGAAACGGCGTCCGGGAGGACCATGTCGATCTCGCGGCGCCGTCGGCCCGCCCGAGAGTACGGGAGGGCGACGAACGCCCCGAACACCGTCGCGAACCCGACCGAGCCGAATACGACCCCGCTGACGAGGATCAGGGCGGGCGTCTTCGCCGCCGTGGCGATCGCAACCAGCGTCTCCCACGGAACGTCGACGGGGATCGGGACGTACACCGTCGGCGCGACCGCCGCGAGCGAATCGACGTTCGGGCTGACCTCGAACACTCCCGTCGTGGAGAGAAAGAGACCGATGGCGATGCCGAGCAACCAGAGCACGAGACCGCTCAGAACTCCGAACGCCAGCGCCTTCGACAGGTACAGTTCGACGGTCTCGTCCATCCGCGCCTCCGCCAGCTTGCGCTCTACGTCGATGACGAACTGCTCGTCCTCGTCGAACAACCGCCGGGTCAGCGGATAGAACGCGTCGACGAGGGCGTCAGCCGGGCGTTCGCTCCACCGTCCGACGTCGGTGCCGGTGTATCCACTCATCCCCGTCTCCCAGTCTCGGCCGGTACTGTTCCGTTCTCGTTCGCCCGTCGTTCCGTCTTCCCACCAGCACCGCCATCGAACTCGCCGCCGCGCATCGACGATGGGTCCGGAACCCCGCCGTCACTGGTTCGGCGCGGGACCGTGGGAGACCCCTCGATCGCCTCGAGGTCCACGTCCTCAAGTGCGGCGACCAGCGCCCTCACCCGCGACCGTTCGACCGAAACGTCTGCGGCCTCCAGGACTGCCGTGAGGTTCACCTCGTTTATCTCGCGGTCGGATCTCTCCAGCACGAGCGCCGCGTATACGTATTCCATGGATCTCATCCTCCCGACCCGCTCCGTCCGTTCGTCTCTGGCCCGTCGGACTCGGCCGGCGGCGATCCGTCCGTCCCGTTCGAAGCGTTCGAATCCCCGAGTTCGTCGATCACCCTCTCGCCGTCTCCCGTCCCGTCGATCGATTCCTCCCTACGTGACGATCGTCGGTTTC
>SKXI01000125.1 GCA_007128515.1 Halococcaceae archaeon
GATTGCCCCAGGAACTCTGCGTCTGCGAGGACGTCGCGAAGGAGTCCCAGGAGGTCAACATCCGCATCGACGAGCGAAGGTACGGTAAGGAAGTAACGATCATCGAGGGGCTCGACCCGCGGGACGTCGACCTGGACAGCCTCTCGTCTGACCTGAAGTCGAAGTTCGCCTGCGGGGGGACCGTCGAGGACGGCTCGATCGAGCTTCAGGGCAACCACAGAGGTCGTGTCGAACCGTTCTTGGAAGAGAAAGGGTACTCGGTCGCCTGATCCCGATCCGATCCGTTTCGTTTCCCGCCCGCCGAGCGACGGGTTCGACCCCGTATCCGTCTCCTCGTCTAGCCACCACCGGCTCGTCTGACGGTCGGTGCCTCGGGGACGAGTGGCATCGTACGGACTGCTGTACCTGATAGGGATCACCGTAGCCACCCGGATCTCCCGGCCACCCCCTCACCGGTGTTGTCGGATTCGGGATCGAGAACCGACGAGGTCCTCCGACGATCCCGACGTGTACCGCTCGGAGCGAGCGAGGGGTACGGGGTCGGAGCGGGACGGACGGCCAGCAGCCCGTATCAGAACGGTGTGTCGGCCTCGTCGTACTCGGTCTCGCCGTCGGCGTCGAGGCCGTATGGCCAGCCCTCGATCCCTGGCGAGAGCGAGTCCACCCGTCCGGAAAACCCCTCGTAGGAGTCGAGGAGCCGGGCGGCCTGGACGCTCGCCTTCCCGTGGGGACAGACGGTCACGACGCGGTCGGCGTCGGTCAGGTCGTCCACCCGTCTCGTGAGTTCCGCGAACGGCACGTTCTCGCTCCCGGGGATGTGTCCGCGGGAGAACGCCCCGGGGGATCTGATGTCGACGATTCGCACGTCCTCGCCCGCCTCGATCAGTTCGTTCAGCTCCTCGGCGGTGATCTCGCCGTCGCTCATGCGAGCGCGTAGTCGGGGACGCGGTATAAGATGCCGGGTCGCCAAACTCGTACGGACTGCTGTCAGTCATACTGTCGGCTGTACGTCGTTCGAGATCATCGCGCCCCGTGGTGCCGAGAATCGTCACACAGTTACAGCCGACAGTATCGGCACTGGCGCAACCCCAGGACGGTCGCCCTTGCGCCGGTAGATCGTTACAGCAGACCGTATCATAGTGATTGTTGCGAGTCGTTCCGGTATCGACCGCCCGATGTCGGGCGATCGAACCGGTAAACAGTCGCAACAATCACTATCAGAACAGGCCGTCCTCGCGGGCGAGCAAGAGCCCGTCGATCGTCGCGCCGTTGGTCGGCGGCGTCCGGGCGACGTCGACGGCCTCCTCGACCGGGACCGGCCGCACCG
Organism: Halococcaceae archaeon; assembly: GCA_007128515.1. Taxonomy (GTDB): domain Archaea; phylum Halobacteriota; class Halobacteria; order Halobacteriales; family Halalkalicoccaceae; genus Natronorarus. The sequence goes on from SKXI01000125.1 coordinate 1,328, forward strand.
TGAGGAACTCGTTCTCGTCGAGGCGTTGTTCGACCGGGGTGAGCCCCTCGACGAAGACGATCCCCCGCTCGTGGCGCATCGCCCCCGTCGAGACCCAGTAGCGCTGGAGCAGCGAGGCGCTCTCGGCGGCGAAGCCGGTCTCCTCCTCGAGTTCGCGAAGCCCCGCCTCGGTGTAGGACTCGCCCTCCTCGACGATCCCCGCGGGGAGTTCCATCTGGGTCTGGCGGATCACCGGCCGGTACTGCTCGACGAAGACGACGCGCCCGCCCGGTCGGTCCGGTGCTCGCTCCCGATCCGCCCCTCCCCGATCGGTCGCGGCCGCGATCGCCGGGCCCTCGGCGAGCGCGACCACCACCACTGCCGGAGGCAGGTCGGCCCAGTAGTACCGTTTCTCCGTGCCGTTGGGCTGTTCAACCAGGTCGTAGCCACCGTCGTACCAGCCGGTCTCGTACTCGACGGCCGACTCGATCACCGGCCACTCGCCCTCGCCCACCGATCGCTTCGGCCGGTCCGCCCGCTCACTGGCTCTCCCGTCTGACTCCTCAGGCATCGTCTACCCGTGTGAGTTCGACGCGGTAAGTCGTTCCGTCCGACTCCACGGCGATCCGTCCCTCGTCGTCGACCGCGTCGGGGACCTGGCCGGCGAGCGCGCTCATCTCGTCGAACGGCGTGTGGGTGAACCACTCTTTGATCCCGAACCGGTCGTCCTCGTACTCCTCGGAGACCCCGTCCTCGAGCGCCGTCGTCACGTAGGGGTACTGCTGGCTCGACAGCGCGTCGCCGTCGGCGGCGTCCGGATCGTCCTCGACCTCCTCGGCCGTGATCACGTAGACGTCCCCCCCGCCGAGGAACTGCGGGAGCGCCCCCAGCGCGAGCAGCGCGAGGAGCGTGAGGGCGATCAGACCCAGGGCGAGCTTCGTTGCGCGTCTCACACGATCGGTTAGGACCGGCCGGGAAAGTCGGTTGCGGTCGGTCCGGACGAGTGGCTCTCGGCGCTACGATCCAACTGCGGGGGTGACGGTCGATCTGATCCGATACCTCGCTCATTCGCTGGCCCGTTCTCCGTCGACCCCGAGGGGCCATCTCGCCGACCTCCCTGAGGGCGATGAACTCCTCCGGACTCGGAAGCTCCTCCAGAGGGGGATACTGCTGGATATCGACCCCGTGATCAGTCATCTGTAGTCGCGCGAACGAGGGTAGGACGTAGTTTTGGATCGTCGTCACCGTTCGTCGATCCGAACCCGCACGGGATCGGCTGGCCGAAGCGTCATCCCAGGGTCGAACTCGAGATCCGGATCGCTCACCAGCTCGAAGTCGAACTGTCGGAGCAACGCAGCGAGAACGAGCCGCATCTCGAGTCTCGCGAATCGCATCCCGATACAGTGTCGCGGGCCGCCACCGAACGGGAAGTACGCGTATTCGGGTCGATCGTCCGAGCGTTCCTCCCGCCACCGATCCGGATCGAAGGCCATCGGGTCGGCCCAGAACCGCGCGTCCCGGTGGATGGTGAACTGCGGCAGCGTCAGGATCGACCCGGAATCCACCCGGTATCCGTCGAACGCCGCCGGCTCCATCGGCTCCCGGAACAGGGTCGGAATCGGCGGATACAGGCGAAGGGCCTCGTCGATGACCCGTTCGGTGTGGGTCAACCGAGGGACGTGTTCGAACCCCGGATCGTCATCGCCGATCACCTCCCGGTGTTCCGCCCGGACGCGTTCGAGTTCGTCGTCGTGCTGAGCGAGCAACAGTACCGTGTACGTCAACCCGAGCGAGGTCGTCTCGTGCCCCGCGAACAGGAAGGTCAGCATGTTGTCTCGCACCTCCGTTTCGGAGAGTGTCGCGCCCTCGTCGGTCTGGGCATGCAAGAGGATCGACAGGAGGTCGTCGCCGATATCGGGGCTCTCGCGACGATCGGCAATCATGGCGTCGACGCGATCGACGAACTCGCCGTAGGTACGCTTGAACCGCCGGTTAGACGGTGTGGGAACCCACGACGGCAACAGCACGGACGGGTTGCCGACGGCGAGCTGTTCGTTCAGGACCCGTGCTGTCCGGGCGATCACGTCGGCGTCGTCGGATTCGACGTCGAGATCGAACAGCGACCGCGTCAGAATCCGCAACGCCAGTTCGGAGAACGCCTCGTCTAGCCTGATCGTCTCGCCGCCCGTCCACTCCCCGGCCGTGTCCTCGGTCACCTCGACCATCGCGTCGGCGTACGACTGGATCCGCTCCATCGTGAACGCGGGCTGCATCACCGTCCGCTGGCGGCGCCACTGCTCGCCGCGAACGTCCACGAGCCCTTCGGGGTCGATCCCCATGTCGAAGTCGGCAACGTCGACCTGCTGGAACCGGTTCGGTTCCTGCAGGAGGACCCGTTCGACGTGATCAGGATGCAAGAGCGCGGTAAACGTCCCGAGCACGGTTCGATATTGCACCACGTCTCCGTACGACGCGATCTCCTCGAGGAAGCCGAACGGGTTCCGCATGAGGGACACCGTGGTTCCGATCACCGGCAACCCGTCCGGTCCCGGTGGAGGAGCGAGTGAGTCAGCCTTGGGTTGGCCAGTCGTCATTAGTGGCGGTTGGGGGCGGATCCTGATCGGTGTTCCCTCGAAGTGTTTCGATCGTTTATCCGTGATCCCCTTGTCTTAGTGACATCTCGAACCATCGCTGTTCGGTCGACACTGACAGTAATCTGTGAGGGGCATCGAGGTCTCCAACAAGCCGACACGAGTCGAGTTCGGCCATCTGAGCCAAGCAGTTCAGCGCCTGAAGCTCGACCGTTCGAGCTTACGGTCTCGACCGAACACGAACGATCAGACATCTGTAAGAGACGTCAGCCATCGGTAAATCACGTGCTAACGGCCTGGCCTGCCACTCTCATTCCAGTACCGTCCGAGTGGTCGTCACTCACTGCCAACCTCGCACGGTGCCCCTGGAGACCTCGCTTGCTCTGATGTATCGAAAATCTCGAGACCCACAGAAAATAAGCCGGTTTCTCCCGTATCTCGGCCTATGTCACGCATCGACGCAGTCCGACCGGGGGAAGCTGCCGACGAGGAAGCGAATCAGTTGCTACACGAAGCCCGAGAAGGGTGGTATTGCGATAGCGCGTTTTTCGGGGCGATGGCACATCAACCCGAACTCCTGAAGCGATTAGTGGATGTATTCGATGCGTTCCCACAGAGCGACGGAATCGACGCGGAGCTATTGGAGTTGATGCGGCTCCGTGTGGCGGAGAATCACGAGTGTGCGTACTGTTCGACTGTTCGCACACAGGAGGTGAGAGACGAAGTTGCTCCGAAAGAACGTGCGGTTTTCGGTGAGATCGACCCTACTCTACTTACTACACGGGAGGAACTCGCCGTCCGTCTCGTCGATTATCTCTCCGAGGACCCACACCGGATTACCGACGAGTTCTTCGACCGTCTCAGCGAGGTATATTCCGAGGACGAAGTGATCGAACTCCTGCTGTTCGGGTGCCTCGAAGTCGGACTCGATCGCTTTAGTATCGCACTCGAACTGGATACCGATGAGGAGAGTTCGTACCCAAGCGGGTTAGAGTACCCATTCGAACGGTCCTCTCCGGATGGCCAGTAGATTCGTCCATAACGCTATATCGTCAATACTGGAACAGCGGGTGTGTATGAACTCGCAGAGAACGGACGACCGGATCCGAGCCTCGAGACTGCAAAGCAGTGATTCACGATGACACGAACGTTACTGCGGCTCGAAACGTGGACGCTGATCGCGATCGGCGGATTCGCGGGAGCGAGCGTCCGTTACGGGATCGGACTCCTCTCACCGGGCGCACAGGGGACGCTCGTCGCGAACGTGATCGGGTGTCTCCTGTTGGGGTTCCTGTGGTACGAGGCGAGTTACAGAAACGTCATCTCCGACCAGGGGCAGGTCGTCTTCGGGACCGGGTTCCTCTCGTCACTAACCACCTACAGCACGTTCGCGTACGAAACCGCGGCGTTGTCGCCGGCATATGCGGCACTAAATGTCGTCGCGAGTTACGCGCTAGGGTTCGGGGCCGTCCTCGCTGGTCGGGCGATAGCGACGTACGGCACGGAGGTCGCCCGTGATTGATCCCGGTATCCTGGTCGGTATCGGTGGCGCCGTAGGCGCACTGTTACGCTATGCAGTCTATGAGTTGATGCCGGTAGAAGAGTACCCGCTCGCGACGCTTGTTGTCAACGTAGTCGGTAGTTTCGTATTAGGCGTGGTCATTTTCGCCGACATGGGCGAAGGAGTGCTCGCCTTCGTCGGCGTCGGCGTCTGTGGCGCGTTCACGACGTACTCTACTTTCGCCGTCGATACCGTCAGACTCTGGGAACGCGGCGACGTCTTGTACGCTATCGGTCACGCAGTGCTCAACCTCCTCGCCTCGCTCGCCGCCATCGGTCTCGCGTGGATACTCGTGTGAGCTTCGTCCGTGTTAGGCCCACGGCCAGAAGCCGGCGGCCATCAGGTACCCGGCTATACCGGTTACGACACCGACGATTGCCGTAAACCAAGCGATCGGATCCGTATACTCCTCACGCTGCAGGCCCAACAGCAGCCAGAAGGTCGCCCAGAGGACGGCCCAGATCCACCAGAGCGCCGCGAGGCCGACGTCGCCGATGTCCCAGACGAGAACTCCCGTCGGAATCGCTACCACAGTCACCATGATACAGAACCAGCCGAACGA
>SKXI01000360.1 GCA_007128515.1 Halococcaceae archaeon
CGAGGTGACGGGATACGACGACCAGGAGATCGCCGGGATGCACCCGGTCGAGTTCGTCGAGGAAGGGGACGTGGAGACGGTGGTCGAGTCGATGGCCGGGATCGTCGCGACCGGCGAGACGACGACGATCGAGGCGACGCTCGTGACGAAGGGAGGGGACCCGATCCCCTACGAGTTCACCGGGTCCATGCTCGGAGGGACCGCCGCGGGGACGATCGAGGGTGATACGTCCGATGGAACCGAAAGTCAGGAACCCGAGTCGACCTACATCTGCGGGATCGGACGCGACATCTCGGATCGGCTCCGGGCCGAGCGCGACCTCGAGGCCGCGATCGACGAGCTCGAACGGTCGAACGCGGAGCTCGAACGGTTCGCCTACGTCGCCTCACACGACCTGAAGGAGCCGCTCCGGATGATCAGGAGCTACCTCGACCTGCTCGAACGGCGTTACGGCGGCGAGCTCGACGACGACGCCGACGAGTTCATCGGCTACGCCGTCGACGGCGCGACACGGATGCAGCGGATGATCGACGACCTGCTGTCGTACTCGCGGATCGACACCCAGGAGCTCCGGTTCGAGCCCGTCGACTGCGAGGAGGTGTTCGAACGCGTCGAGACGGACCTCACGGTCGTGATCGACGAGAGCGACGCCGACATCGAGATCGGTTCGCTGCCCACCGTCGAGGGCGACCGCGACCAGCTCACCCAGCTGTTTCAGAACCTCGTCAGCAACGCGATCAAGTACGCCGGAGAGGGGCCCCCTCGAATACGCGTCTCGGCGCGGTCGGACGGCGACACTCACGTGATCGAGGTGAGCGACGACGGGGTCGGGATCGAGGAGGACCGCCTCGCCGAGGTGTTCGAGATCTTCACCACCGGAGCGGGGTCGTCGAGTACGGGGATCGGCCTCTCGATCTGTGAGAAGATCGCGAACCGACACGGCGGCGCGATCACGATCGACTCCGAACCCGGATCGGGGACGACCGTCTCGGTCGCGCTCCCGGCCCACCAGGAGGACGTGTCCGCACGTGGCGAGCCGACGGTGGACGTCTAAGAACGGCGGACGGTTCCCGTCGCTCCGAGCGTCAGACAACCCTTCCGTGAGTGGGCTTTATTACCTCATTAAGCACCGTACGAGGGAAAGACCACCCTGGCTTGGAATACCGCCCCCGAGCGGAGCCCGCCGCCTGCTCCGGCTCCGACCGAATACGGGGGCCGGTCGGGAAAACGTATACGAATACCCGATCTTTTCACCGTACCCCTAGGCAATGTGTAATTTGGTGAACCGTCTTCTCATTATATACGTCTCGCTCTCGGAGGGTGTAGGCGAGGTGAACGCATGCACGATCTAACCGGATTCCAGCGAGACCTACTATTGGTCGTTGCCGGCCTCGACGAACCAAAGGGGCTGGACGTGAACGACGAGCTCGAGCGGTACTACGGGACGGAGATCCGTCACGGCCGACTCTATCCGAACCTCGACACGCTCGTGAACAAGGGGCTGGTCAAGAAGGGGAAACACGACCTCAGGACGAACAAGTACATCCTCACCGACCGAGGAAAGCGAGAGATCGAGGCCAGACTGAACTGGGAGCTCTCGTACATCCCCGACGAGATCAAGGACAAGCTCGAAGGGCTGCCGACGCAGTAACGCGGTTCTCGCGACGTCTCCTCTCGATCACTCGAGATAGCCGAGGTCGGCGAGGCGCTCTTCGACGGCGGTGTCGTCCCCGCCGGACACCTCGCCCACTTCGTACTCGGGGTACTCCGTCGACCCCACGTCCTCCACGACCGGGAGCGTACGCCCGTCCATTCGATCGCTGTACGGAACGCCGAACGCCGACATGATCGTCGGGGCGACGTCGAAGAGGTGTGCGTCCGAGAGGTCGGCCGCCGCGTCGATCCCCTCGCCGGCGGCGACGAACAGCCCGTCCATCTTGTGGTTCCACGGCTCCGAGGGCGGGCCGAACCACTCGCCGAGGAGGTGCGCCGAGAGGAACTGTTCGAAGTCGTTGGGGACGGTGACGACGTCGACCGCCTTGTCGGCGTACGGGCCGTGGAAGTACGCCTCCCGCGGGACGACCTCACCGAAGACGGGATCACCGTCCGGCGTCTCGACCGAGCTCAGCGTCCGGATGAGCTCCTCCCTCGTCTCCTCGTACTCGTCCTCCCCGACCACTCCCTCGGGCTCCCGGCCGTCGAGGTTGATCCTGACGCCGAGTTCGGTTCGCGCACGCATGTACGCCCGAGAGTTCGGGAAGTCGACCTGTTCGCTCGTCGTCCGGGTGATGTCCGAGGGTGCGTACCGACGGGCGACGGAGTCGAGACCGACGTGTTCGAGCACCCGGACGAGCTTGCCCGGCGTGAGCCCGACCGCCGCGGCCTTCGCGGCCAGCCGCTCCACGCGGCTCGGCTCCCAGGTCGTCTCGTCGTTGCCGCCCTGGAGCTGGTCGCGGATCGGGTTCCACGACGGCATCCCCTTGCCGCCGGTGGTGGCCTCGACGAACCCCGCTTCTCGTAGACACTCGTTGACGCGGAACTCGTAGTTCTCGTAGGGTCCCATTCCGTGGTCGCTGGCGACGAAGACGGTCTTCGGGTCACACTGTTCGAGGATCGCCCCGATCTGGTCGTCGGTCGCCTCGTAGATCCGCCGCACCTTCTCCGGGTCGCCGTCGAACTCGTGGAAGACGGTGTCGGTCTTCTGGAACTGGACGAAGCCGAAATCCGGCGAAAACCGGTCGGCGAGGTAGCGAAACCCCTCCCCGCGCATCCGGGCCAGCTCGCAGTACTCGTCCATCTTCTCCTCGTCGGTGAGCGTCTCGTCGCCGCGACTGTAGTTGGGGTAGACGCGGTACCCGCCGATCGCCTCCCGGAGCTCCGAGAGGACGCCCTCCGGGTGGCACCTCGGGTCCTCGGGACCGATGAAGCCGGGGACGACCGCGCCATCGATCTCGTCGGGCGGGAAGGTCACGGGGACGTTGACGATCACGCTCGAGAGCCCCCGGTCCGAGAGCAGTTGCCAGAGAGCGTGTTCCCTGACGTGGTTCCCGGTGACGACCTCCCAGTCGTAGCCCTGGTAGTCGACGAACCCGTAGACGCCGTGTTTCCCGGGGTTCACCCCGGTGTACATCGAGGGCCAGGCGCTCGGTGTCCACGGCGGGATCTGTGACTGGAGGGGGCCGGAGACGCCACGGTCCATCAGTCCCCGGAGGGTGGGAACGCTCTCGGTCTCCTCGAGTCGGTCGAAGACGCTCTCGCAGGCGGCGTCGATACCGATGAGGAGCACCTCCATTCGGTCGTCCGTCATCGCGAGGAGGTCCCTCCCACCCAGTACGGAGCGTGCGGCGGGTTCGCTCGCTCCCGTGTGTCGATCAGGAGTGTCATACTACCCGCGTAGCCGGTCGGGGCGTTTTATTATGCCTCAGTTAACGTGTTTAGCCGGTGGAAAAGGGTCGTCGAACCTTACCGGGAGAAGACGTGTTCTCGGTGTCTGTGTCGCGAGAGCCACCGCACCATCCCGTAGACGTCGTCGACGGGTTCGGTCGCATCACAGAGCTGACACTCCGCGAACAGCACCTCGTCGACCGACTGCGGGGAGAGCGTTCGGTTCGTCATCAGCGGTGCTCCTCGACGGTGCCCGGGAGGTCGTGACCCGCGAGACTGAGCGCGTTCGCGGTGCTCGCCAGCTGCCACTCGCGTTTCGTCCCCGAGCCCGCGGCGGGCCAGGCGGTCTCCATGATGTAGCCGGCGATCCCGGCGTCCGCGGTCGCCTTGTGGACGAGCATCGGCCGACGACCGGTTATCGTGTTCCCGACGAGGTAGCGGTCGTCGCCCGAGAAGCCGAACTTCGCGTTGACGCGGTTCGTGATCCGGCGGGCGTACGAGCGGGCGGGCCCCGAGTCGGTCGGGAAGATGGCCTGCCCGACGCCGCTGGGCGTCCCCCGGTAGTAGCCGCGGGAGCTGTGGAGGTCGATCAGCCAGTCGGGGTCGTGGCGTTCGACGACGTCCTCCCAGATCGCACGGGCGATGTCGTTGCGCAGGTGGTCTTGCCCGACGAAGAAACGCCGGTTCAGGTCGTAGCCCATCCCGCGGCGGTCGGCGTCGATCGCCCGTACGAACGCGCGCGGGAGAACCACGAGCGTTCCGGAGTCGACGGTCCAGCGCTCTGCGATCACGTCCGCGGCCATCCAGCCGCTCGCTTCGTCGCCGTGGATCCCGCCGACGACGAGCGTCGTCGGACCGTCGGTGCCGGACTCTTTGACGTAGACGGTCGTCTCGTCCTCGGTGCCCTCGAGGATACGGTAGCTGCCGTCGGAGGAGCCTCCCCCGACGGCCTCCTTAAAATGCCACTCGTCCCCCATCCAGACGGCGATGCCGTTCGATTCGTCGATCCCCATATCGCCGTCGTGCTTCCCGTCGACGTCCGAGAGGTCCGTCGGACGGATCACGCCGCCGGATCGCGTCCGTTGGCCGCGGTCCTGTACCCAGAACGGGCCGGCGCTGTCCTCGCCACCGACCGGGTGGTGACTCGCCTCGCAGACGTCGTTGTCGAGCGCGTGGGGGCCCTGCACCGAGACGAAGCCGTCCTGGTGGAACCGGTACGCACAGTTTCGAACGGTCGTCGTCCGGGCGTTGTGGAGCGTGATCTGGCGTCGGACCTGGTCGTGGTCGGTCTGGGTCTGGTTCCGGGAACCACCCATGAGGTTGCCGTTGAAGTAACAGCCCTCGATGAGCCCTCCGAGGGTGCCGGCGACGTAGATCTGCGTCGGGTGGTTTGGGTCCTCGATACCGTTCGACTCGATGTACGCGTCGCGGACGACCATCGCGCCGTCACGTGCCATGCGGATCCCGTAGCCGCTGTTCTGCTGGACGGTCCCGCTGTTCCAGACCGTCGAGTAGCCGCTGAGCATGACCCCCGGGTGGGTGCCGTTGTAGCCGTTCCACGTCGAGTTACAGCGGACGAACGTCGCACCGTGTGCGTTCGCCGAGCGGTTGATTCGGAAGCCGGTGCCGCCACAGCTCCACGCCTCACACTTGTTGAACATGAGGCCGTGGCTACTGCCGACGTTGTCGTTGGTGGCGACGAGCCAGCCGTGGCTGGACGCGCCGAACACCTTGACGTTCTCGAAGTAGGCGTTCGGGGCGCCGAGGATCAGCACGCCGTTTTCGCCGCCGACGACGCGCAGGTTCGCCAGGTACGGGCTGTTGCGGTAGTCGGACGCGCCGACGCCGATACACCGGATCACCTCGCTGCTCGCGTTGCCGGCGTCGATGACGGAGCCGGAGGGGTCGCCCCCGACGAGCGAGACTTCCTTCTCGTCCCTGTCGAGGACGATCGGGAACTCCTCGCCGGAGGACTGGGCGTCGTAGCTCGAGTGGACGACGACCACGTCGCCGTCGGCGGCGTCGTTCCACGCGTCGGTGATGGTGTCGAAGCCCGGCTGGCCCACGACGAGTCGTTCACCGAGTCGCAGTTCGTCGGAAGAGACGGTGAAACTGTCCTGGGAGGAGGTCATGGTCTCCAGGTCGGCGTCGTCCACCGAAGCCTGTGCGGTTCCCATCGATCCGACGATGCCCGTCGCACCGGCGGCTTTCATGAAGGTTCGCCTGGAGTAGTCGGCGTTCGGTTCGTTGCTGTCCGGGAGGTTAGTGTCGGTCACGATATCCCACACAATCGGAAAATTCTCTTTATCGTATAAGTTCGAGGGGAGTGAACAGTTAGGCGATCGGTTACGTTCCGGTAATCGCAGCGGCGAATTCGGTGTGTGATGAGGTGACAGGCGTCGAGGCGGGGGGCCGCGAAACGGAGCGAAAAGTCAGGTTAGCGAGCGTATAAGTAAAGGTCGACGGAGAGAACTGCCGTTGACAATGAACGCTGACGAAAGAGGGTCGAACGCGACCCGCCGTACCTTCATGAAGGCGACCGGCGCCGGTGCGGCGGCGGTCGGTACCTCCGCCCTCCTCCCCGCATCGGCAGCCGCCGACGACGGTGACGACGACTACGACGGACTGCTC
>SKXI01000062.1 GCA_007128515.1 Halococcaceae archaeon
AGGTCGCTCCAGACGAACTCGCGGATCTCGCGCAGCGCCGCGTCGAAGCGGTAGGCCGCCATGTGCTCGTCGACCGATTCGGCCACCCGATCCAGCTCGGTGAGGATCCACCGGTCGGCCGCCCGGTACGCCGGCGCGTCGGCCTCGGGGGTGCGCTCGTCGACGTGCCCGAGCGCGAACTTGCTGATGTTCCAGACCTTCGTGAGGAATCGCGAGGCGGAGGTGACCTCCTTCGACTGGAACTGGATGTCGCTTCCGGGCTGGCCGCCGAGCGCGATCGCCTGCCGGAAGGCGTCGGCGCCGTGTTCCTCGACGACCTCGATCGGCGCGATCGTGTTCCCGCGCGACTTCGACATCTTGTGGCCGTCCTCGCCGAAGACCATCCCGTTGATCAGCGCCTCCTCCCACGGGATCTCGTCTTCCAGCGCCGCGGTCCGGAGGATCGTGTAGAAGGCCCACGTCCGGATGATGTCGTGGCCCTGTTCTCTGAGCTGGACGGGTTCGAACGCCGCCTCGGGCCAGCCGCCGACGTACATCGCGGAGATCGACGAGTCCATCCACGTGTCCATCACGTCGGTCTCGCCGGTCCAGGACACCGAGCCGCACTCGGGACAGGCGTCGATCTCGGGGTCGTCCTCGGTCGGGTCGACCGGCGTCTCCTCGACCGTGGCGACGTGTGCGTGGCCGCAGTCCGCACAGAACCAGGCCGGGATCGGCGTCGCGAAGACCCGCTGGCGGCTGATCACCCAGTCCCAGTCCATCCCCTCGGTCCACTCCTCGAGCCTGATGAACATGTGCTCGGGGATCCACTCGATCTCCCTCGCTTTCTCCATGATCTCCTCCTGATCGACCCGGACGAACCACTGCTCGGTCGAGAGGATCTCGATCGGGGTGTCACACCGCCAGCACGCGCCGACGGACTGTTCCGTGGGTTCGGTCCCGTTCAGGTAGCCCGCCGCCTCGAGATCCGCCGCGATCCGGGCTTTGGCCTCGTCGATCTCGAGGCCGGCGTACTCGCCCGCCAGCTCGTTCAGCCGGCCGTCCTCGGTGATCGCAGCCCTGAGATCCAGGTCGTACTCGGCCCACCAGGTGACGTCCTGTTTATCGCCGAACGTACAGACCATCACAGCCCCGGTACCGAACTCGCCGTCGACGTCGGCGTCGGCGATCAGCTCGACCTCCTGACCGAAGATCGGAACCTCGAACCGATCGCCGATCCGATCCTCGTAGCGTTCGTCCCCGGGGTCGACCGCCATGCCGACACAGGCGGCGAGCAGTTCGGGTCGGGTCGTCGCGATCTCTATCTCCTCGTTTCCGACCCCGTCGAACGTGACGTAGTGGAGCGTGCCCTCGCGGTCGACGTTCTCGACTTCGGCGTCGGCGATCGCCGTCTCGCAGCGTGGACACCAGTTCACCGGGTGTTCGTCCTGGTAGACGTACTCCTCCTCGGCCATCTCGACGAACGAGCGCTGGGTCAGCCCCCAGTACTCCGGCTCCATCGTGACGTACTCCCGGTCCCAGTCCTGGGAGAAACCCAGATCGAGCATCGTCTCGCGCATCGCGTCGATCTGTTCCTCGGTGTGGTCGATACAGAGCTCCCGGAACTCCTCCCTGGAGACGTCCGTCCGGTGGATGTCGTGGGTCTCCTCGACTTTCACTTCGGTCGGGAGACCGTGGCAGTCCCAGCCCTGCGGGTAGAGCACGTCGTAGCCCGCGAGCCGCCGGTACCGGGCGGCGAAGTCCATGTAACACCAGCCGAGCGCGTTCCCGATGTGGAAGTTCCCGGTCGGATACGGCGGCGGGGTGTCGATCCGGTAGTCGGGGGCGTCGGTGTCCTCGTACCGGTAGACGTCGGTCTCTTGCCAGTGCTCGCGCCAGCGGCGTTCGACGCGCTCCGGGTCGTAGCTGTCGTCCATACCTGTCATATCTTCTCCCTGATCACGAGACGATCGAAGAACGCGCGCTCCGTCGGCGCCGGCTCAGAGCCGACGTACTACCGAGTGGGTCGCGCCCATACCTGTGCTGAACCAGCCACGTTTGATAAAGGTTGCCGTCTCGGCGGTCGGCTCCGCCGTCCGAAGAGGGGGTTGCGAGTCGCTCTCGTACCGACCGCACGACGGCGTACGGTCGAACCGGTACACAGTCGCAACCAACACTGCGAGGACCCGCACCGGGAGGCCGATCCGTCTCACCCCTCGACCACGAACAGCGCCGCGTGCGCTCGGCTCCCGGCGTGATACGCGTACGTCCCCGGCTCGAGGGCGAACCCGCTGTCGCCACCCGTGTCGATCCGGTGTGTCGTCCACGCGGTCTCGCCCGGCGGGAGCGACGCCGTCTGCGAGGGGACGACCGCCGGGTAGCGCTGTCGCCACCGCTCGCCCTCGAGGCGATGGACCCCCCACCCGGAGGGGACGATCGTGAGGGGTCGGTCGCCGTAGTTCGACAGCGAGAACCCGACCTCGTCACCGGGTGGTGCCAGCCGTTCGACCGTCGGTTCGACGAAGACCGTCGTCGACTCGGTCGCCTCGTGGAACCAGGCGACCGGCACCGTCGACGGCGTCAGGTCGGGAACCGTCCGTCCCGCGAACCGGGAGTCGCCGGGCCCGACCGCCCCGGGATCCCACGCGGAGACGAAGAGCGTCCCGCGCTCGCCGACGAACCGGTGTGCCCCGGTCGGTGGACAGTCCGCGTCCGGGGACACCAGCAGTGCGTAGGTGTTCTCGACGGTCTCGCCGGCTTCGAGCGCGACGGTCTCGGTTCCGGTCGGCTCCGGCGGGACCTCGGCGGCACGCCAGCAGCCGCCCGCCGCCTCTTCGACGATCGCTTCCGCGTCCGCTTCGGGGACGAGGAGCAGCGCCGGATCGCCGTCGTCGAACGGACGGCCGACCCTCGCGGACAACGGGGGCGCCGGGCCGAACCGGAACGCGCGAGCCACGTCGCCGGTGTTCGTGTACGTGATCCGGAGGAGTGCGGGGCCCTCGGACGACGGCGGCTCGAGGAACCTCCCTTCGAGGGCGTCCGAGCCACGGGACGGGTCCTCGGAGACGACCAGTCGCCGCGGTGGTCCGGCCGTCGCCTCCACGGATCGCGACCCGCCGGAGGGGATCTCCGGCGGCGGTGCCGGCTCCGGGAGGTCGTACGCCTCCTCCCGAAGCCCGAAACAGCCGCCGATACCGGCCGTTCCGAACGTCGAGAGCAGCGTCCGTCGGTTCATACCGTGGTACACGTGCACGGGGAACAAACACCTTGCGCGCGGTGGGAGGCGTTCCGTCGGGTCGCGTGGCCCTCGCTCTCGTGCGAGTCGGTGAGAGGGGTCTCGGGTTCGAGACGGTGAGGCCCCGGTGGCGAACCGAGAAGCGACCCCGAACGCTTTCGACGGTCGTTCGGGCCGCGTAGAACGATGTAGACGACGGTGTCGTGATGGCTGAGTCGGCGGTGCCGATCACGCCGGTTTCGATCGTCCGACGATGGTCGACGTCGGACCGGACGGAGAGCTCCTCGTCAGTAGCCACCCCCATCGTCGTCTTCGTCCTCGACGTCGTCGTCTGCACCGTCTGCGTCGTCGTCCGCGTCGTCCTCGTCGAGAGTGTCGTCCGCGGGGTCGTCGTCCGTACAGCCGGCGAGTGCCGCGACGCCGACCGCCGAGCCCGCGAGCAGGACGCCTCGCCGTGAGTAGTTCGCGGTTCCGTCGAGTTCGTCGGACATGTCGTCTATCGGTTGGTGGCGCGTGAGATAAGTGACCTGCTCCGTCGTCGCGGGCAGACCGGAATCACTACGCCCACACCCACGGTCTCCAGGGACATGCAACTGGGCGTGATCGGACTGGGGCGGATGGGACGGATCGTCGTCGACAGAACGCTCGCCGCCGGCCACGAGGTCGTCGCCTACGACCTCTCGCCGGAGGCCGTCGAGTCAGTGGGGGAAGCAGGGGCGACCCCTGCGGAGTCGATCGAAGCGCTCTGTGCCGACCTCGGCGAAGGGAAGCGGATCTGGCTGATGGTCCCCGCAGGGGAGGCGGTCGACGCCACCCTCGCCGACCTCGATCCGCACCTCGAGGAGTCGGACGTCGTCGTCGACGGCGGGAACTCCCACTTCGAGCGGTCACTCGAACGCGCCGAGGCCTGCTCGGGCACCTACCTCGACTGCGGCACCTCGGGCGGGCCGGCGAGCGCCGAGGAGGGCTTCTCGCTCATGGTCGGCGGGCCGGAGTGGGCCTACGAGGAGTTCGTCCCCGTCTTCGATGCCGTCGCGACCGGCCCCGAGGGTCACGCCAGGATGGGGTCGAGCGGATCGGGACACTACGTCAAGATGGTCCACAACGGTGTCGAGTACGCGCTCATGGGGGCCTACGGCGAGGGGTTCGAACTGCTCGCCGAGGGTCGCTACGACCTCGACCTCGAGGCGGTCGCACGCACGTGGAACAACGGCGCGGTGATCCGCTCGTGGCTACTCGAACTCTGTGAGGAGGCGTTCGCCGAGGAGGGCAACGAACTCGGGACCGTCGCCGACCGGATCGAAGGTGGCTCGACCGGGACCTGGACCGTCGAGGAGGCTCTAGAACAGGAGGTGCCGGTCCCGTTGATCTACGGGGCGCTGGCCGAACGCTTCGACTCGCGAAACGAGGGACGATTCTCGCGGCGGCTCTGTAACCGGCTCCGGTACGGCTTCGGCCGTCACGAGGTCGTCCGCGGCGAGTAGACCTCACGGCGGTCGTACTCCAGTTCCGTCGCGACGCGCTCGGCGAGCTCCGCGTCGCACTCGCGTTCGACGAGGTGAAGCGCCAGGTCGAGCCCCGAGGTGACCCCGCCCGCGGTGAGGACGTCGCCGTCGTCGACGACCCGCTCCTCTCTCACTAGCGCGTCGGTCTCCCGGAGGTCGGCGAGCGCGCTCGCGTGGGTCGTCGCGGGCCTGCCGTCGAGGACGCCGGCGCGCGCGAGGATCATTCCCCCGGTACAGACCGAGGCGACCGTGGTGTCCGCCGCGTGCGTCTCGGCGATCCTCTCGGGGAGGTCCCTGCGTTCGGCCTCGCCCCACGCACCGTGTTCGGGTCGGCTCGACCAGCCCCCGCCGGGGACGAGCAGGACGTCGAACTCGGTCCCCGAGAGGGTGCCGTCGACCGCGACCCGGAGGCCGTGGCTCGCCGTGACCGTGTCGACCGGGTCGAGCGTTCTGAGCGTCGCACGGATCTCGCCGCCGAAGGCGCGTGCGGTCTCGAACACCTCGTACGGGCCGATCGCGTCCAGTTCGTCGAAGCCCTCGTAGAGGGCGATGGCGACCGTGGTGGTCATGGGCCGTCTTCACTCCTCCGGGATATGATCCCGCCGGTCGCGACCCCGGCCGATCGTGGCTCGGAGCCGACCGCGACGGGGTACAATCCACAATCTCCTTATTCCCCCGCTCCAAAGCCCCGCACATGGTAGATCTGCTCGCACTCTCGGCCGGGGTCTTTCTCACCCTCGTCGTCGTGGTCTTCCACTTCGCGCGGGGGACCGAGCGCGTGATCCCCGACGACATCGCCGACGACGTGCTCGAACACCGCGCGGCGACCGTCCGCGAGACGGAGTTCCCCGAGCCGATGAACCGCTCGATCGGCGGCGGCGCCCCCGCGGGCGCCATCGCCGGCGGGGCGGACGCCGAGGGCGAACTCGAAGGCGGCGAGGGGGCAGAAGAGGAGCCTTCGCCGGCGGATATCCCCGAGGACGAGGTCGAGTACTTCGAGATCGAGTACACGAAGGAGGGGACCACGATCGAGGTCGCGAACAACGAGACGCTCCTCGAGGCCGGCGAGGACGAGGGCTGGGACCTGCCCTACGCCTGTCGGGAGGGCCAGTGTGTCTCCTGTGGGGGACACGTAACCGACGGCGACGCACGGGAGTTCGTCGTCCACGACAACCAGCAGATGCTCGACGACCCCGAACTCGAGGACGGCTACGTGCTCACCTGCGTCGCCTACCCGAAAGCCGACTTCACCCTCGAGACCAGGGAGACGCCCTGATACCGACCGGATC
>SKXI01000136.1 GCA_007128515.1 Halococcaceae archaeon
CCGCGTAGCGGAGTTCGTACCCGCCCTCTCGCTGGCGGACGAACGCGTCGGTGAGCTTCTGCAGGTGGTAGTTGAACTGGGCGCTGTCGCGCAGGCCGACCGCTCGATGGAGGTCGGTGAAACTCGTCACCTCCTCGGCGCGCCAGAGCGCCATCAGGATCGAGAGTCGCGTCTCGTTCGCGACGACCGAGAAGGTGTCGGCCGGCTCCGCACACCCCTCGAAACCACCGGCAGTGACGGGCTGTGTGCGTTCGCTCATGGGTGAACGAACGACGACCGGGAGGAAAAACGTTCGCTGAAGCGATTTTTTGTCGCCGGTCCAATACCGTCGCGTAAGGTTATAGCACTCGCCTATCACGGTAGCGTATGGCATATATCCTCAGAATGCCGAAACTCGGTCTGGAGATGAGCGAGGGGATCCTCGTCGAGTGGCTCGCAGAGGAGGGCAAGTCCGTCGAGGAGGGCCAGCCAGTCGCGGCAATCGAGTCCGAAAAGAGCGCGGCGGAGGTCGAGGCTCGAGAGGACGGGGTGCTCCGCCGAACGTTGATCGCGGAGGGCGAAGCGACCGAACCGGGCGGGGCGATCGGGATCGTCGCTGGCTCCGACGAGGCGATCGACGACCTGCTGGCGGAGGCGGAAGGGACCGGACCGGCCCCGGGGACGACGACAGAGGCGCCGGCCACCGTGGGCACGACCGATTCGGCATCGAACGGGGGTGGCGAGGCCGCTTCTGTGAAGGCGAGCCCCCGTGCCAGACGTGCTGCGGAACGAAACGGAATCGAGTTGGCCGGGATCGAAGGAACTGGCCCGGGGGGAGCGATCACCGAGGAGGACGTGGAGGCCGCGGCCGGAGGCTCCACACGGGAGGAAGTGAAGGCGACACCGAGGGCGAAACGACGGGCAGAGGAACTCGGCGTCTCGCTCACGGGGATCGAGGGAACCGGACCGCAGGGTGCGGTATCGGCGGGCGACGTCGAGGCAGCCGCAGAGCGTGAAGATGCCCAAGCCGACAGCGCGGGGGGGGCTGCCGGCGGGGAGTCGGCCAGGGTCGAAGAGCGCGAACTCTGCGGGATGCGTCGGTCGATCGCCGACCGCCTGGGGACGAGCTACCGCGAGGCTGTCCACGTGACGGTCAACCGATCGGCCGACGCGACGGCGCTTCTGGCGGCGACAGACGTCGCAAGGACCCAGCTCTCGGAGTCGGTGTCGGTCACGGACGTCCTGCTCGTCTGTCTCTCGGAGGCGCTTGCGACGCATCCCGAACTGAACGGGACGTTCGAGGACGGTGTTCACCGCGTCCACGATGAGCACAACGTCTGTCTCGCCGTCGACGTCGAGGAGGGGCTGGTCGCGCCCGTCCTCAGGGGTATCGAATCGCTCTCGGTGGTCGATCTCGCGGAGAAGCGAAGCCGGCTCACCGAGCGAACGCTCAACGGCGAGTACACGATGGACGACCTTTCGGGTGGCTCGTTCACCGTCTCGAACCTCGGCGTGCTCGGCGTCGAGTCGTTCGACCCGATCATCAACCCGCCGCAGGTCGCCATCCTCGGGATGAACGCGCTCGACGATCGGGTCGTCGCCGAAGCGGGCGACCCCGTCGTCCGACCGACGCTCCCGCTCTCGCTCTCGTTCGATCACCGGGTGGTCGACGGCGCAGACGCCGCCCGGTTCCTTCACACGCTCGTCGATCACGTCGAGGAGCCGTGGCCGTTGCTCGATGGGGTCGAGCGTCCCGAAGGAGAGCGAAACGTCGTCACGCTGCCCGAGCGCATGGTTCGCGCCCGGCTCGCACCCGACCTCTCGGGATCGGTGACCGGGGGTGCACTCGGCTGGCCGTTCGACGTCACCGAGCGCTTCGGTGGCGGGCGCGCGCCGACCCCGGTCGATCACTTCCTCGGCGCGCTCTCGGCCTGCCTCTCCGCGAGCATCGGCGTCCAGGCGGAGATGCGCGACGTGACGTTCGACGCGATCGAGGTGGACGTGGAGGGCTCACCCGCCGAGGGTTCGGTCGAGTCGATCGAGGTTTCAGTGTCGTTCGCCGGCTGCGAGGCCGACGACGAAACGATCGACCGGATCGTCGAGGGCGGTGAGCGGACCTGCCACGTCGCCGAACTCCTCCGCGATGACCTCCCGGTCGAGCTCTCCTGGGAGCGTCAGGGGTAGGTGTCGTCCGGTTCGGGCAGCGCCCCGACGTTCGCCGCGGTCTCGAAGATCACGCCGTTCAGCTGCTTCGCCGTGTCGAAGTACCAGTACGGCGTCTCGCCGTAGACGCCGCTCTGGAGCACGCCCATCCCAGCGTCCTCGAACAACTCGACCACTCGGTGGGGGTCGTCAAAGGCGAAACAGGCGACGTGGTGGAGCCCCTCGCCGTGTTCCTCCAGGTGTTCGGTGTAGATGCTGGGGCCCGAAAGCGGCTCGATCAGCTCGATCATCGTCCCCCCGGCGTCCGCCAGCGAGAGGATCATCGAGTAGTCGTGGGGTTCGCCGCGGTAGGTCGTCTCCGAGAGCGTCGGTGGCTCGAACCGGTAGAGCTGCCACGGTCCGATACCCAAGAGCGCGCCGAAACGGTCCATCCCGTCCTCGATCTCCTCGACGACGAACGCGACCTGGCTCACCTCCGGGATCTCCACGTCCAGTTCGGGTACGGCCGTCATCGGAGGAGAACTCACGTCCAACAGTGTTAACTGTTACCGTTGCTCAACGTCTCGAAGACCGCACTCGGGTCGACCAGCAGCGGTCCCTCCTCCCGGGTAGCGAGTCGGACCGTCGCGTCGGTGAGCTCTTTCACGCGCTCGCCGTCGGCGGTGAGCACGCCACGGTCGACCTCGACGGCGAACGATTCCCCCGGATCGAGCCGGTCCCACGCCGATACCCCCACCTCGGAGACGACGCCAGGCGCGGTGATCGCCCGTACGTTTTCACGGACGTCCGGATCGAGCCGCATTCCGATCCCACCCGGGTCGTGCGCTCGGTGGGAAACGAGCGCGCCTGCGACC
Source organism: Halococcaceae archaeon (assembly GCA_007128515.1). Classification (GTDB taxonomy): domain Archaea; phylum Halobacteriota; class Halobacteria; order Halobacteriales; family Halalkalicoccaceae; genus Natronorarus. Next base: position 2,997 of record SKXI01000136.1, read on the forward strand.
CCGGAGAGCCCGATCTCGCCACGCGAGGCCCGCGAGACGACGCCCACGCGGAACTCCCCAGCGTCGAGGATCGCGCGCGTCCCGAGGAACTCGCGGTCCAAAACACCCATCGTCGCCATCCCACGGACAGTCTCCTCCTCACCGTCGCGCTCGACCCGCGCCTCGACGGTGCCGTGGCGGGTCGTGGCATCGCGTACCGAAACCGCGCCACTGGCGACGTAACCCGCCGCGGCACCCGCGACCGTTCCCTCGATCGGCGTCGGGACGACGTTGTTCGTCCCCGTCGAGATCGCGAGGATCGGGAGGTCGTCAACCTCACTCGCTACGTCCCGGACGGTGCCATCTCCACCGATCGTCACCACGCAGTCGGCCACGTCGGCGAACGTCTCGGCCGCTCGTCGGGTGTCCTTCCGGGTGGCCGTGACCGGCCCCTCGAGCAGCGACGCCGAAACCCCCTCCGGCGGATCCTCGATCGCCGCGCTCGCGAGCCCCGAACGTGTCGGCATGCATAAAACCTCACACGGGCCGACGAGCGAGAGTCCGGAGAGGACACACTGGGCGGTCCGGCGCTTGCCGTAGTCGTCGCTCACCGACGCGCCGCCGACCAGCCGGCGGATGTCCCGGCCGGCGGTGGGGTTAACGATCAGCCCGACCGTGCTCACTGCGGCCCTCGCTGGGTCCCGACAGTGGGTCGGGTTCCGTGCCGGGTTCCCCGACCCATATCAGACGACCCGGTCGATCGCCGCCCGGACGTCTTCCGAGCCGGGCAGCACCTCCTCCTCCAGAACCGGGCTGAACGGGATGTGCGTGTCGGGGACGCCGACGCGCTGCATCGGCGCGTCGAGGCTGAAGAACGCCTCCTCGTTCACTCGCGCCATCACCTCGGCGTGGGTACCGTAGGAGAGCGGGCTCTCGTCGGCGACGACCAGTCGTCCCGTTTTCTCGACGCTCTCGACGATGGTGTCGGTGTCGAGCGGGTAGAGCGAACGGAGGTCGATCACCTCGACGCTCACGTCCCCGTCGAGGTCCTCGGCGAGGTCGACCGACTCGCCGACCAGCCGCTGGGTCGCGACGACGGTGACGTCCTCGCCCTCGCGCTCGACCGACGCCTCGCCGATCGGGATCGTGAAGTCGGGGTCGGTCGGGACGGGGCCCTCTCGCTCGTAGATCATCTTGTTCTCGAAGACCATTACCGGGTCGTTCGAGCGGATGGCGCTCTTGAGCAACCCCTTCGCCGCTTCCGGGGTGCCGGGCGCGACCGCGATGATCCCGGGGAAGTGTGCGAACCAGGTGTGGACGGTTCCCGAGTGCTGGCTGGCCGCGCCCATACCACCGCCCTCCGTGGTGCGGATCGTGAGCGGCATCTCCGTCTTCCCGCCGAACATGTAGCGGTTCTTCGCCGCCTGGTTCATCAGCTGCTCCATGCAGACGCCGAGGAAGTCGGAGAACATGATCTCGACCACGGGTCGGGTCCCCGTCGCGGCCGCGCCGACGCCCGCGCCCGCGAAGCCAGCCTCGCTTATCGGCGTGTCCCGCACTCGCTCCTCGCCGAACTGGTCGACGAGGTCGCCGGTGACGTCGAAGACGCCGCCGAAGACGCCGACGTCCTCACCCATCACGAACACCCCCTCGTCGCGCTCCATCTCCTCGCGCAGTGCCTCCCGGAGCGCCGCCCGGATCGTCATCGTCTCCGTGCTCTCTCTCCCTTCGCTCGGCTCGGTCGCGGTGCTCATCGGTCACCTCCGTCGGCCCGTACGTCTCCACGGGCGAAGTCGGTTATCTCGGGTACTGGTTGACTGAACATGTCCTCGTACGCCTCCTCCGGTGTGGGCTCGGGTGCCTCGCGGGCGTTCTCGACCGCCGCCTCGATCTCTCGTTCGGCCTCCTCTTCGATCGCCTCGAACTCCTCCTCGGTGAGTTCGCCCCGCTCGATCAGTCGCTCGGCGAACGTCTCGATCGGGTCGCGCGCCTGCCATGCCGAGACGTCCTCCTCGTCCCGGTACGGCTCCGGATCGCCCTCGAAGTGCCCGCGGAACCGGTAGGTGTCGGCCTCGATGAACGTCGGCCCGTCGCCGGCGCGAGCGCGCTCGCGAGCTTCCGAGACCGCCTCGTACACCGCCGTGACGTCCATCCCGTCGATCGTGATCCCGGGAATGCCGTAGGCCTCTGCAGTGGCGCTCAGGTTCTCGATGTTGTGCTGTTTCTCGACCGGCGTCCCCTCGCCGAACTGGTTGTTCTCGACGAGGAATATCGCAGGCAGATCCCACGTCGCGGCGAGGTTGATCGCCTCGTGGACCTGCCCCTGGGCGACCGCGCCGTCGCCACAGAACGAGAGCGAGACGCGCTGTTCACCTCGTACCTGGGCGGTCAGCGCCGCCCCCGTCGCGAGCGGCGGGCCGGCTCCGACGATGCCGTTCGCGCCGAGCATCCCCGAATCAACGTCCGCGATGTGCATCGACCCGCCCTTCCCGTTGCAGTAGCCCTCGCGTTTGCCGTAGAGTTCGGCCATCATCCCCTCCGGATCGAGGCCTTTCGCGATGCAGTGGCCGTGTCCCCGGTGGGTGCTCGAGATGTAGTCGTCTTCGTCGAGGGCGGCACAGGCTCCGACCCCGACCGCCTCCTCACCGATGTAGAGGTGGACGAAGCCCGGTATCTCCCCGTCGGCGAACAGCTCGCCGGCGGTGGAGTCGAACGCCCGGATCGAACACATCCGGCGTAACGCCTCTCGCCTCCCCGCTTCCGTCTCCAAGTCGATCGTTACCATGGTACACGATTAACTCTGTATGAAGGGGGTTTGGGTCTTTCCTACGGTCGTGTTATGTGTTCACACGGTACTACCACCGGGTCGAGTCGACCGCTCAGCGAACCCCGAGTGAGACCACGGATCACGGCGAACGACGAGAACGGTGGGTTTATCAGTCGCTCGGGGCGAATCCCCTACATAATCCTCTCTATGGCGGATACACATACACGACAACCGGAGGTGAACATCGGACTCGTCGGTCACGTCG